>JAGOBX010000029.1 GCA_017999075.1 Candidatus Babelota bacterium
ATAACATCCTGATTGTTTTGCCAAATTCAATTCTTTTTCTGTAAGCGCAGCGCTTGAATGAGTCTGAAAATACCAATTAAAATCCCATCCGAATTTTTCTTTTTGAGCAATAAGTTCAGTACAAAACAAATTTAAACGGTTTTTATTAACTGCAAACAGCTCATCCATCATAACAAGAATATTGAATTGATATTTATCATACATATATTTTATTTCGGACATTATGTTTTCTATACTTCTTGCCCTATATTTAGAACCGTGCATATGAACACAGAAAGTGCAGCTAAAAGGACAGCTCCTCGCAGTTACTATAGTCATTATTCTCGGAGTTTTTCTGGGATATCTGTGTAAATAAAAAGCATTAAGGGAATAATTTTCAATCATTTCGCTAATATTAAACGGCTCATAATCAGGATAAGGCAGAGCGTTAATATCAATATAATCGTAATTTTTATTCGTTAACTCCAATTTGCCATTTTGAAAAAAACCTATATTAGAAATATCCGAAAAATTCAAATCATTATTTTCAATTTTATCAGCTAATTTTACAATTGCTTCTTCTGCTTCTCCGATTATCCCGAAATCCGGACGCAATGAATCAAGAATAAACTCTGCGTCATTGTTTACAATTCCTCCCCCTAAAACAACAGGTATATCAGGATTAATTTTTCTGATAATAAATATTGCATCTTTAATAAATTTGTAATCTATACATAATCCGCCGATGCCTATCAATTCAGGTTGATTTTCTTCAATCGATTTTATGATTTGATCGTTTATCATTTCAAAAGATGAATTATAGCCATAAATATTATTTAAATTCAAACCGTAAATTTTATGACCTGCATTTCTCAAAACAGAGGATATATATGCAAATCCTACGGGAAAATCATTATTAGACATTATCGAAAAATTTAAATTTGTATATGATTTAGCGGGGATTATTAATAGTATTCGCATTTTTTAATAAAAAAATTTTCATAAAATAATTAATTTTAATAATGGCAGATTATATGGTTTTATACCATATTGTTGTATCCTTCATAATTTCGACGTTTTCACCGAAAATATCATAAACAGCTTTTGATACTCCGCAGTGAATATTGGAGAATGTGTCATTTTCTAATATTTTCTCCAAATTTTGCCCTTTTACTAAATAATTAAGATCAGACCATTTTTTTTCCATATCATGACCACATAATATTCCGCCTTTTTTAACTTTTGATTTTAAATTCAGAATATCTATTTTGCATGGTTCGTATCTATGGTCCCCATCAATAAAAACCATATCGGCAATTCCATCTGCTAATAAATTGGAAAAAAATAGCGAATTTGATCGGATAGGTATTATATAATCTGTCAATTTATGTTCTTTTAGCGTATTAAGAAAAAAATCAAATATATCAATAGTTTCTGTTATTTTTTCATGATGTTCCACTCCCACATTTCCTTTCCAGGTATCAATACAAATCAATTTACCATCATTTTTCTTTGCGACATTCCCGAGAACAATAGTTGATCCCAATCCAGACCATGAACCCACTTCAATTATTGTCATATTTTTTTTTGAGATTGAATTAGACAATTTCGATAATGCCTCAGTTTCTTCAAAAGAAATTTCACTTCTTGGAACTCCTGATAAATTTTCTTTCTGATAATTTTTTTCATATTCTCTTTTTCTTAATTTTGAAAATTTTTTAGCATAATATTCAAAATTAAAAAATCGTGTTAAACTTTTCGACATTAATTTCCTCCTAATTTTTCCCCATTATTTATATTTTATTATATAAATATATCTGATTACGGTCAAGGTGTTTATTGAATTACTTACACTTTTATTTTAAATAAATCCAACACAAGTGTTTTAAAAATATCAAAACCAGTATATCCATTTCTCAAAAGATATTTAAAAGTTTGAACCGCTAAACCTATTCTATATTTTTTTAAAGTTCTTCTTATAAATCTCGCAAAAAAAAACAATCTGCGTTTTTTAAAATAATCGCTTTCAAAAATTTCAATAGTTTTTTTTGATTGAATATTTTTTTCAAGTTTTTCAAACAAATCGATAATCACATTTTTTATATATATTTCGCTCTCATATTCTGTAATAGCGCGTTTATATGCATTTTCAGCTATTATTTCGCGTTTTCTATCATCTTCAAGATATTTTCTGACTTTTTCAAGAAGTTCATCACAATCTTTAAAATAATCCACTTCGTTTCCTATTTCAAACACATATTTAAGTGTTGGAGCATATTCTGATAAACAGAACGATTTTGTCAGAGCAATTTCAATAGGTCTTCCTTTATTCTGTTTTGCCCTGTTTATTGTTACAGGATCAAATTTTTCTATCCACGGAATAACCTGTATGGCAGTAAAATTCAAATTTATTTTTGATTTGTTGAATATTAAATTCATCTGTTCCATAGATACAGGCCCATTTTCTGAGCCTCGGCCAAACACATCAACTTTTATACCATTTTTTTTCAAAAAATTTATATATTTCAG
This sequence comes from Candidatus Babelota bacterium, assembly GCA_017999075.1. Lineage (GTDB taxonomy): Bacteria > JAGOBX01 > JAGOBX01 > JAGOBX01 > JAGOBX01 > JAGOBX01. The sequence goes on from JAGOBX010000029.1 coordinate 2,509, forward strand.
CCGTTCATCCCGTACTTCTCCGATAAAAGTAACGTCATATTCTTTTTTTACAGCAACAGGATGATATTCTTTTTTGCTGTATGAACTGAAATATAATACAGTTGGGATATCAAGTTTTTCATAATATGCTCTGCCCAAATAATCAGTAACAATTACAGCATCAGCTGTTTGCGAATAGTATTTAGTAAATGTCTGCTGCAGAAACTCTTCGTCAAAAAGCCAGAATACAATCCGGCAATTTTTCCGCAGTGAATTAAGAAACCTCGGAGAAATTTCAAAATTATTATCAAAAATAAAAATTAAAATTAAATCAATCTTATTTTGTTCAACAGTTTCAAATATTTTATTTTCTAATGAGATTGGTCCGAATTTTTTAAAATAATCCGAATAATTAATTTGGCAGGTATTATCGAAATATTTTTTTGTTTCATTTATATGAAAAAGAATATACTCAAAATCAAATTCATATAAATAAAGACAATTTTTAAATTTGGTGTACTGTATCATATCAAATAAACCTTGCCGGATTACCCACTGCTTTTTTGTTGTCAGAAATATTTTTAATTACTACTGTTCCTGCGCCTATAATACACCCTGAACCTATTGTAATGTCAGGAAGAATTACTGAGCCAATACCTATAAAAGTTTTTTCTTTTACTATTGCGCGGCCTCCTATTTTAACTCCCGGAGAAATAGTAACTCCTGTCTCTAACACAACATTATGATCTATAACAGCAGAATGATTTATTAAAACATAATCTTTTATAACAGCGCCTGGAGCAACAACAGCATTTGCGCAAATTGATAAACCAACTCCAAGTTCAGATGTTCTTGAAACTATACTTCTGTTATCAATAATATTTACAGGTTTGAAACCGAGTCTTATCAATTTATGAGCGCATTCTATTCTGAATGGACCATCGCCTGTCGCAATAATAAAATCAGATATATTGTTTTCTTTAAAAAAATCAAGTTTTTCAAACCCTCCCAACACAGGAATCCCATCATTTAATTTTCCGTGATAATTTTTATTATCATCTATAAATCCTGCAATTTCATAATCATTATTGTTAAATATAGTATCTGCAACAACCCTCGGATGACCGTCCCAGCGTGCACCTACTATAAAAATTTTTTTTTTATCTTTCATAATATTTAAATTAAAAAATTAAGATTTCCTTTTTTCAAGATAATGTTTTGCAACTATATGATCGACAAATCCTATCTTAACTCCTGCCTCAGTCAATCTGCGCCACATATTTGCATCGCCAGGTTCGTTTATCATCCACGAATACAAATTATACTTAAAAAATGATAATGCCGCATTATACATAATCGCCTGATGACATATTCTGCCCGCTTTTAATGGGTATTCGCCAACTTTTTCCCAAACATCAGGTTTACGTTCCATCAAAGCTGCTCCATAAACAAATTCAAATTGTTCCTTTTTTGCCTTATTTAATAAAACTTCAATATGATCTGATGTGAACTCATCATCATCGTCTAAATGGCATAACCATTCGCCTTTAGACAATTCTATTCCTTTATTCATTGGTGGAATACCTGCAACACACCATCTGAAATGCATAATATCAGGATATAAATAAGCGCTGCGTTGAAGATTCAAAAAAGAAATCCGTTTGTCTCTGATTTTGTTAAGAGCCGCTTCTGTTCCGTCATCGCATCCGTCGCCTACTATAATCAATTCCCAATTTTTATATGTCTGATTCAAAACTGACGGAATGGTTCTTTCTGTTAATAACTGGCATTTATTATAAGTGGCAATTCTTATAGAAACCAGAGGTTCATCAAGTAGATAAGCATTATTATATTTTTCTGATTTTCTGATTTCTTCAATCTGATTTTTTACAAAATAGGTTTTTTCTATATTCTGATCCATCCAATATTTTATAATATGATTATGTCTGAACACATCTTCATTCAAAGGTTTAAGGTGATCCTTTAAAAAATACGCTAATAAATTGCCTATTGTTCTTCTTATAAATTTCATAGTCTTAAACTAATATCTTTCTGATTTTGCCGCAAATTAATTTTATCTGCTCAGCTTTTAAATCTCCGTACATAGGCAGACATAATATATTGTCTGCAACATAATTTGCAATCGGCAATTTTGAAGGATTAGCATTTTTGAGTTTTTTGTAAAATTCATAATTACTGCACAATGGATAGAAATATTTTCTTGATAAAATATCATCTTTTTTTAACATATCATAAATATCATTACGCGTAATATTTTTTTTATTCTGCATTACTAAAACAGGAAAATAACTGTAATTATACGTTATATTTTCATTATTATAATCAGGTAATTTCAAACAATCTATTTTTTTTAGTTCGTCAATATATTTTTCGGCATTTTTTTTACGTTTATTTATTTCATTTCCTATCGAATCAAGTATTGATAACCCTATCCCGCATTGAAATTCGTTTAACTTTGCATTTGTTCCAACGCAAACTACTGATTCTTCATTGGTAATTCCAAAATTTTTAAGTTTCTCAAATTTTTCATATAAATTTTTATTTTTACAAATCAATGCCCCCCCTTCAAATGTATGAAAAATCTTTGTTGCATGAAAACTCAGCATATTCACATCTCCGAATTCAGTGATTGATTTACCGTTTATCTTTACGCCGAACGCATGCGCGGAATCATAAATTACTTTGAGATTATATTTTTTTGCAATTTCATTAATTTTTTTTAAATTACATGGTCTGCCGTAAACATGCACTGGACATATTGCAGAAGTATGTCTGGTTATATATTTTTCAATAAGATTTTCATCTATATTATAATCATCCATTTTAATATCGCAAAATACAGGCTTAAGATTTGAACGCATTATAGAATGTATGGTCGCAGGAAATGTAAATGGAGTTGTAATAACTTCTCCTTTTAATTCAAGTGCATTGTAAGCAATTTCCAAAGCAAGTGTACCGTTAGCAAATAATGAAATATAATCAGCATTAAAAAAACTGCTCAATTTATTTGTTAAAGAATTATAATATGTTCCTTTATTTGTAAGCCACTTTGATTTCCATAAATCATTTATTATTTTATTAACCTCTTTTTTAGACGGCAGAACCGGCTGAGTAATATATATTTTTTTATTCATAAAAGTTTCCTGATAATCAAATTATAAAAAATAATAATCAAAGATTAAAAACAACTCATATAAAATGCAATACTATTTTCATATTTGTTTATTTTTACAATTTCCGAATTACTGAATTTATCATATTCAATTATTATATTATAGTAATAAATTAAACCGATTGTCTGGCGCATATTTTTTTTAAAGCCTGAATCAATGACAGATAATAAACCCAATCAAATATTATCCATCTGGTACTCAACGATAAAATAATAAAAAAAATATGCAAATTCCACTTACTGAATTTTCTGATATTCAGCCAGAAAAAAAGAAATTTATTCCTTGTGGAAATAATTTTCAATTTGTTCTGATTCTGTTTTTTCAAAGTCGAACTCGTCTGATGATAGACAACTGCTTTTGGTTCAAAAATTGTATCAAATCCTGATTTATTAAGTCTATAACCCAGATCAGTGTCTTCCCAGATATACGGAGAGTAAATTTCGTTATATCCTTTTAAATTCAATAAAACTGTTTTTCTTCCGAGAAAACAGCATCCAAGGTTTGCCAGAACTTTTTTTGATGTTTTATCGGATTCATCGTACTCTGCATTTTTATATCTGAAAAATCCTCGTTTAAAATAGGGAATAATATAAGTGTTATAATGATCTATGTTATTAAAATTATCCGTATAATTTTTTATCAAACCCGCTACAGCTCCAGTTTTCTCAATTTCAAAATGAGGCATTGCATATTTAAAAAAATCTTTATCAAAAGCAACATCACTGTTTACAATGCACAATATCTCATTTACAGCGCTGAAAATACCTGAATTGCATGCCGCTGAAAAACCTTTATTTTTAATATGTCTGATGATTTTTATTTCCGGATATGTTTGTTCTAAAAAATTCACGCTGTCATCTTTTGAGCAGTCGTCTACTATTATTATTTCATAATTTTTATTTTCTGATAATGCTTTATATATATAAGGCAAATTTTTTTCCAATAAATTCCGGCCATTATAATTAGGGATTATTATGCTGATTGATGTCATAAATAAATTTTATTTTTAATTTTTTCAGGTTATATCAAATTTCTTTATCTTTTCCAGTTCTTCTACTGTCTTATTAAAAACAGCATCCACTGTAATTTCAGACATGGAAAAATGAAAATGTCTTTTCGAAATATATGCAGGACTGTATCTTATAACATTAGATGCCATAAGTATTCCAAGAGTGGGAACACCATACGCAATTGCAATGTGCCGTATTCCTGTATCATTTCCAATAAAATACAGTGATTTTCTAAGATATCCGGCAACATCTTCAAGAGGTCCGGCAATAATAATTTTATCAAGATTTCTGCAATTATTTTTAAAATCAGTTTCGATTTCTTTTTCCAGAGGACCTATTGGGATGACAATTTTAATGTCAGGATATTGGTTTATAAGTTTATCAGCAAGTTCAGCGTAATTTTTTATAGGCCAATTTTTTGTCGGCATAGCAGAACCTATTGCAAAAGTAACAAATGGACCAGCATCTTTAATTTCATGTTCAGGCATAAAAAAATCCAATGGATCGCCATTTATCTCGAATGCTCTTAATAAATCAAGAAACGCATCAGATTCGAATTTATATCCGGAACGGTTAATGGCAGCGTCATAACAAAACCTTTCAAATCCCCTGTGGTTAAACCCGACTTTCATTGTTGCCGGAATAATTGCGGATAAAATCATACTTCTGGTTGATTCTGTAATGTCAAATAAAAAATCCTGTTTTTCAAATTTTCTAAATTTAATAATCTGAGTTATATCTTCTTTCAACCCTTTTCTGCGAGGAATAATAATAAAATCATCTACAAGCTTTTCTGAAATCAATTTATTGGTAGAACATAAAAACGTAATCCTGGCAGAAGGAAAATATTTTCTTAATGTCCGGAAAAATGGAACCGTAAGTATAGTGTCTCCAAGTCCGCCAAACTTGATAACACATATTTTTTTTATTTCATTCTCATTTATTATATTGAACTTCTTCCCGAAATTTTTACTTGTATAATTACTCTTGTTATTATTATATTTTATTTGATATTTCATCTGATTCCTTATCAAAAAATTATTTATTATATGCTAAATGCTGACATTCTCTGCAAAACGGTATAACCTTCAAATCAGATTCTAAAATTCCTTTTCTTATTTTTGAAGCATGACTTCCGTACCATAATTCTTTAAACGATTTTTCCAAAATATTTCCGAAGTTAAACTGCGAAGGAAACGGACGGGCGCAACATAATACCCAGTATCCATCCCATGTGATAAAAGGCTGTTTCCATAAAAATGAACATGGTTCTATTTTGGTTTCATTTCCCCAAATTGTTCTATCACGTTTTGTATGTCTTACTTTAACGCCGTTTTTTTCACCTATATTTATTGCTTCAAATAATTTTTTTTTAAATAATTCTTTATTTTTAATATGAAACTCTGGTTTATTCTCGTAAAACTGCTGTTCACCCAAAGTAACTTTTTTCACACCAAGTTTTGAAGCAGTCTCTACAAACTCAGGAGCCTCTTCAAAATTTTCATTCATCATCATAAAAGTTAATGTAAAATTATAATCAGGATTATATTGCCGGAAAAAACTTATGTTCTGAAAAATTTTATCAAAAGGAATTACCGTTTTTCCAGATACTTTTCTATATGTTTCTTCTTTAACCGCATCTAAAGAAACTGTCAAATGGATATGTTTGTCAATTATTTGTTTAATATTTGTTTCATTTAACAAAGTTCCGTTTGTGGTAATAAATATTTTAACATTTTTTCTTTTTAAAAAATCAACCATTTTAAACAAGTCTTTATGTAAAAACGATTCGCCTGTACCGAATAATGAAATCGATTTTAAAAAAGGAAACTGTTCTATGATTTTTTCAAAATTTTCATAAGACATATACCCTGTCTTAAATGAAGAACTATGCCTGTAACATTCAATACAATTTAAATTACAGGCGTTTGTAAGTTCTAACTGCAGTTTTTGAGGTTCATAATTAACCTTATCGGTTTTGCGTTTTCTCGCAACGTTAAACATCAAAGAATTATATATTTTTTTTAACATAATATTTTTATAATACTATTGTCAAATCAAATTATCAACTTTTTTTTATTTTGACTTTTTTATCAGAAAATTATATAAATTTAACTTTAATTTACAAATTTTGAAATTTAACTCATGCTTTTTAATTCATTTGAATTCATTTTTATTTTTTTGCCGGTAGTTTTAACTGCATATTATCTGATTTCAAACCACCGGTCAAGGTTATGGCTGCTTTTAATATCAAGTTATTTTTTTTACGGATGGTGGAATTATAAATTTTTGTCTCTCCTTTTATTAAGCACTTCTCTTGATTATTATTTGGGATTACTCATTTACAACACGCAATCAGAACAGAAAAGAAAAAAACTTCTAATCTTATCTGTTATAACAAATCTGGGTATCCTTGGTTTTTTTAAATATTTTAATTTTTTCGTGGAGAATTTTTATACATTATCTTCGTTAATTAACAATGAATCATCAAGGACATTTTTTTTAGAAATTGTATTGCCTGTAGGAATATCTTTTTACACATTTCAATCAATGAGTTATACAATTGATGTGTATTATAAAAAAACTCAGCCGCACCGAGATTTTATGGCGTTCGCGAGTTATGTCGCGTTATTTCCGCAGCTTGTAGCAGGCCCAATTATCAGGCACAGCGATTTAGTTTATCAGCTTGAAGATGCTTCCAGAGGAAAATGGAACGGTAATAACTTTGCGCGCGGATTGTTTTTTTTCGTTATCGGGTTATCAAAAAAAATTATAATCGCTGATCATTTAGCGGGCGCTATTGATCCTGCTCTTGATAATCTTGACGCGGTTTCAACACTCGAATCATGGCTTTGCGCATTGGGATATACATTTCAGATATACTTTGATTTTTCCGGATATTCTGATATGGCTATAGGTTTAGGATGGATGATGAATTTTCATTTTATCACTAATTTCAACTCTCCCTATAAATCAAAGTCAATTACAGAATTCTGGCAGAGATGGCATATCAGTCTAAGCGCATGGCTTAAAGATTATCTTTATATCCCTCTTGGCGGAAACAGAAACGGATTATATAAAACATACAGAAATTTATTCTTGACAATGCTTCTCGGCGGACTATGGCATGGAGCAAATTGGGTTTATGTAATCTGGGGCGCATATCACGGAATTTTACTTGCAATAGAACGGGCATTAGGATTTCACAAAAAAAATACAGAAATTCCGCCTACGAACAAAATTATTTTTTCTACTCTAAAAAAAAGAATCATAACATTTTTTTTAATAATAATAAGCTGGGTTTTTTTCAGATCTCCTGACATTTCATTCTCGTTTAACTGGTTTAAAAAATTATTTTCTCCTCCGTTCACATTTTCTCTTTATCAATTTTCAAGCAGAGTCCGTGATAAATATTTTGCAGCGCTTGTTGTAAGCATACTGATATCTTTTCTTGTCAAAAACACTTCGGAACTTAATTTTGAAAATTATATGCATAAACGTTATGCTTTTTTATTAGGATTATTGTTATGTTTATGTCTTGTATTTTTCACTAAAAATTCTCCTTTTTTATATTTTCAATTTTAATTATGAATTCAAATAAATTTATACTGACTTTTTTCATAAGCTTTTTTGCGGGATTAGCAGCCGTTATTCTTTTTGTAACCTGGATTGATCCTGACAGAAACTTAAATTATCCCTGGAAAATTAATTTTATTTCAGATAGAAACGGACTTTATAAAAAATTTAATCTGTTAAAAAATCAAAACCGTTTTACAGACATAATAATAGGTTCTTCAACATCGGAAGTTTTTATTCCTTATAATATTTCTGAAAAATTCGGAGTGTCTGCATTTTCAGCATCTTCTGCAGGAGCATCTGTTCCTGCCCGTTATATACTAATTAAAACAGCTATTGAAACACAACCAAATCTCAAAAGAATAATTTATGTGGCGGATCTTTTTGAATTTAATAATTTATTCATTGAAAATAATTTATATTACCAAAATGAAATGATGGAATATTTACCGGATAATTTAAAAAAATTAATTGAACCCCCGAAAATTTACGATAGAATATACGATTATATTTCACGGCTTACAATAAAAAAAGCATTCAAAACGTTTAAAGATTATCGGCAGTATAAAAAAGGAAATTATAAAAGCCATTATTTTGATGACGGTTCTACAACAGAATCTATGATTGAAATTGAAAATAAAAAAACTGAACCACTAAGCAGCAGGGTAAAAAGAATAGCAATGAATCACAAAGCATACAATGATATAAAAAAACTTAATGAAAACACAAAAAAATTCTATTTTGAAATTGTAAATGAAATAAAAAAAAATAATAAAGAATTAATTATAATAATCCCTCCGTGGCACCCTGAATTCCATGATTTTTTTAAAGGAAATTTTGTAAAAAATTTAATTTATAAAAAATGGGTCGAATTCATTAAATCTCTTGAAAATAATAATGTCAAAGTAATCGATTATAGCTATCCCGTATATTTAAATAAAAGTATTAATCAGGAAAATTATTATTGGAATGACGGCATTCATTTCAGTCAAAACACCGCTGAAATAATAATTAACGAAATTTATAAATAAATTTATGGGGTTTTGTTTTTATCTAATAATTCTTCAAATATAAGCAGATTTATAAAAGATTAAAAATGACTTTTGACTATACGGCACTTTATAGGCCTTTAAGAACTTATCTTTAAAAGATATCATTGTTTTTATATTTCAATTTTAAATGCAGCCCAGCTGTAAGGTGATGCATTGGTTTTAATATAATGCTGCTGAGCGCGCAGAAGCGCAGTTGCAGGAGAGATATCTTTTTCGGGTAAATTCAATAATGTATAAAATGTTCTTATAAGCGGTTGCGTATATTTATCGCTTATATCCCATAATGTAGAAAGCGCTGATTTGGCGCCTGCTTTTAAAAAAGCTGATGAAATAGAACTGTTTGAATTGAAGCAGTCTGAAACGCCGGATTTGCAGGTTGCCAGGACAGCAAGTTCAAGATTTTTCAAATTCATTTTTTCAATTTCAGATGTTCTTAGTTTAGCAAAATTACCGTGTTCATCCTTTAATAAAATATATGATAAATCATAGTCCTTATTATCCAAAAAAGAATGGCAGGATATATGCAGTATCGAATAAAATTTTATAATTCTTTTCAGGATATCCTTATGCGTCCATTCGGTTCGGTAAAGGTTGCCGTTAGAAAACAAATTTTTAATTTTAAAACCTTCATAATCGCTGTATTTTAATTCACTGCTGCTGTTCGTGAATATAAGCGGGCGCTTTTCTTTTTTTAGAATATAATGCTTGTTTGAAATAATTTTTAATTTAACATAATTTGATAAATAAGCAATTGTTAAACGAGGCCAGCGTCTGATAAAATATTTTCCTTCATCATCAATAAGCGCGCAGAATGGCAAATTATTTAAGATTTCACCGGTTTTGATATAAAGATAAGAATTACCGTCTATAATTGATTCAAGTGGTTTTATCAGAATATTATATACCTCATTTGAAAACCATTTAAATGTTTTTATCTGAGGGTAATTTTCTGATGCTCCGCAGGAACAAGTATTTATTATAATTTTATTTATTGCAATAACCATTCTATTAAGTTTATCTATGGGAAGAGGAATTGTTATTTTATCATTTTTATTTTTGGTATTATACGAAACAATTAAATTGTCATAATTTTCCTGAAAATTAAGAACAATAGTTTTTGGCGGCAGATTAGTAAAAACTGTTTCTGGCATTTTGTTATTCCTCTGATATATCGCAGAGTTTTTTTATATATTCAATATCAACCGAAAAATAATCAGCTATTTTTTTTTGCAAAGAACTATCCGGAATTTTAACGCCGCTCAGAAGTTCAGCAAGTTCAAGAATGTCAATTCCGACCTTATTTGCAAATTCAGTTTTATCGATTGATTCTTTTTCTATCATAAACATAAGAAAATATGAAAAACAAAAAAACATAAATTCTGATGACAAGCTATTTCTGCAATTTAGCAGCGCGCTTAAAACAAGCAGCAAACGCTTTTCAGCATTTTTTTCATTTACTGATCTGTTTTTAACAAATTTAAAAGGATTTTTTGTCAAATGAATATATTTATCTAAATACTCTATAGTTTCGGCTGCAGTTAATTTTTCAGATTTTTCAGACTTGATTTTTTTCCGCAGCATACCTGAATGCATTATATGCTTCAATCCTGAATTTATATGTTCCAATATTTCGTCTTCAGAAATATTATATTTTTCAGAAATTTGGCTGTAATCGCAGAATGGTTGAAAAAAATGGTCATTAATTATGCTTTGAGTTAGCTGATCTTTTATTGAGCGGATATCTGTTTTATTTAATGTTATGCTGATATCGGACAATGCATTTTCAAATAAATCAAAGGTATAATCTGTAAATGGTCCATAAGTTTCTATAAAAATATTTTTTATCTCATCTATTGCGCGGGCAATATCGCTCTTTACTGTATTTAAGTTCCTGCCTGTAATTTCAGCAATCTCGCGTTCAGATAATTCCAATGAAATTCTGAGGAATAATGCAAATTTGCTGTTTTCATTTTTTATATTCCGCAACGAGTATAATAAAGTTTTTATTAAATCGCGCTTTAATATATGTGGTTCTGAAATATCTTTTTCCGGAGGCAAAATATTTTCCAAATCACGCTCGCCATAATCTTCAGAATAAAAGTCGTTAATGGAAATAAAATTAATTTTTTCTCCTTTTATCTTTTTAGTTTGACTCTTTATAAAACTTAAAATTGTATTCCTTAGTATGCAGGAAATATATGTTTCTATTTTCGCTTTTTCAGGATTATATGTAGAAAGCGATTTGAAAAATTTTATCAGAGTTTGCTGTATTAAATCATCTTTGTCATTTTGCGCTGCAGTATATAAACTGCCGGCTATACCAAAAAAATTTTCATCAAGATAATTCAATAAATCTTCAGCAATTGAATTTTTTAAAGATTCGGAGGGAGTTTGATTATAGCAAAATATTTGATGTGTTAAATTCATGAAAATTACAAAATATCTGTTACACTAATGTTTTAAAACAATTTAATTTTAATAATCAAAAAATATGTTTATTTTTAAAAGTTTTAGAAATTAAATTGCTTTTATATGAAGTTCCTCCTAAATAATATGCCCCAATAGCGGTTTCAGAAATTTTATTATCAATATTCTTTGAATTATTATCAATCCAACTTTGTTGGCAGTCACCTAAAAGTAAAAGCGGTTTTGATAATATTTCATAATTATCCAAATTGCTAATTTTTTTTAATTCATCAGATAGCAAATTTAATTTCTTTTTTATTTCAAATAATTCTTTATAATATCCCAATAATTCCTCGGAGTATTTCTTTATAAAATTTGAATATTGCTTTAACTGAATACTAATTTCTGCATTAAATAGTCGCGCATCTCCAATTCTTTTCACTTCTACAAATACAATTTTTTTAGATTGCGTATCGATTCTAATTAAATCTATTCTAATGGTAGAATTTTCAAAAGGATATTCAAATTCAGAGTCAATAAAATAAGGATCGTTTTCAACAAAGGAATATTGTATTGATTTTTCTGAATCGGGTGTATTGAAAAGAGCAATTCTTTTTTTTAAAAATTTTAAATCTTCGCGAGAAAAATTATTAAGTTCCAATATTTTACAATTTTTTTGATCAAAGGAAATTTTATCATCAGTAATTTTATAAAGTATATAAGGATTTTTTAGTTCACATTTCAAAGGAATGTACTCATAATGAATTTTTCCGTGAAATAGATTTTTTGAAAATTTTAAACTTGTAATTATTGCGCCACCTTTATAATATACATCAATAGAATTATCCTTCCTAATTTCAATAATAATTTCCTTATCATTTTTTAAGACATCCCACCAAATAGGAGGATTTTTTGCTAATTTTTCAAACAACTTATGATTTTTATCTAAAAATGAAAAATTCATAGTTTCCATATATCACCTTTTATAATTAAAATTTTAGTATACAATATAATTTTTAAAAAATTATATATATGAATATAAAAAAACCAAATAAAATCTAATTTCTTAATTTTCGGCAAAAATTCCACGAAAATCAATTTCCTTAAACATATCCGGCGCGAAAGTATGCACAGGAATAAGCTGTTTGGGTTTCATAGCATTTATAAACGCGCTCAGTGTTTCCCGTGTGGCGTGGCCGCTGTGATGAATTTTCAAAATATCAATATTTTGACCAGCAAGATAATTCTTGAATTTATCAGATAAATATATATCGCACATTGAATAAATCAATCTCCGCTTTTTGCCTGACGATATTCTATTAAGTATCCAGAACTCTTTATCTTCGTGAACAATCATACAAACGTTATTGCCCATATCCCGGACTTTATCGAGTTTTATACTATTTTGAAAACATTTATTTATAAAATTATAATTATTAT
>JAGOBX010000030.1 GCA_017999075.1 Candidatus Babelota bacterium
CTACTATATCGATTCGATTTTTTAATTGCGTAACATTATTCTGCATTTGTTTTCTCCTTTTTATTTTTTAAAAAAATTTTAAATTAACTTTTTAGTTTTAATTTATGCAAACAATAAATAATAAACTGTAATAAAAAAAGTTTTTAGCGATGACGTTTTTTTTTTTTGAAAAAAAAATCCTTTTTCTTTTTAAAAATTAGATTTATTTGTTGGCGAATAAACGGCAACATGGTTTTGCCGACTCCCGGTTGATTTCCTGTGAGCGCTAATGGGCGTGCCCCGATAAAACTGTTTTTGAATAGCGTATCAATAAGATGTACTAATTCGTTTTCATTTTCTTTCGTCATTTTCTTTTCTCCTTTTTATAATATACTTTTTTAATAAAGCAAAATTGCTTTGATAACAAAAATATATCACAAAATCGGAGTTTTGGAATCTATAGGAAGAATTAAGAAGACCATGCATAAAATTCGCCTAAACAGCGTAAAACACAGGGTTTTAAAAGAAAATTAAGAAATTTTAAGAAGAATTAGGAAGAAAAAGGGATTATTTTTTTTGAGTTACTTTAAGATTCATTTTTTTTGTATTTTTATCGTAGTAACGATTATAATAAAAAATATATTTATCATCTGTATTTTGAGCAAGCTGCCGCAATGGCTGAAAAGCTTTGTCAAGAAACCACGATAGCGCCTCGTTTTCGTCGCCGGAACAGGGAGTAAAATCAGCTTTTGCTATGTTAAAGGCGGTGTTTGGCGTTTTTAATGCTATTTTGAGCAGTTGAAGTGTATATTTATGCGACACTATATTCTTAGAATCTGTGGTGATGTTGCGAATACACGAAGGGTATTTGTAATATATTTCCATTTCTGTTCCGCTTTTTTTTACAGCTAATGTTAATGGTGTAATTATTCCTTTTCGTTTGTTTTTCTTAACTACCTGTGTTATTGGGGAGTGTTTAGAATTTATATTAATGGGAAGCAGGCTGGGTATTTTTTTTTCAGCAACAGCTTTATCTAATAAATCTTGTATATTTTTATTTATTATTGTTTTTATGTTGTCATAATCTGATTTTTTAAGATAAAAATATTCTTTTGTTTGTGTGAAAAAACAGTTAAATTTTTTTCGGAAATAATCGTTTTGGTTGGTTCCGTCATATGTTTCCCCCCACTCAACCTTAGGAATAAATGAATTATCTTCTTTTTCTATATATTGGGCAATTTGGGTTTCACCTTGATTTTTGTAATCCAAATCAGCAATTTGATTAAAAATATTATCCTTTAATTTTTGTTTTTGTTCGAGAAAAAATTGAATATGTTTCGCGTATTTTTTATCTTTGTATAGGAATATGAAATTGTTTATATATATTTCTATAAATTCAAAGATAAGATTTTGACTATATCGTTCAAAATTGACATCATTATCAACGATATCCGGGTTGTTAGAATCTGAATGTTCATAGGGTAAATCAAAATTTCTTGCAACTGACTCGAGTAAAATACGAACGAAAATATTGGTGTTTGCATATGATTTTATTTGAGATTTTGCATTTAAAGAAATATATGCGGGCTCATAAACATTTTTATAAAAAAAATAATTTGGATTGATTGGCAGCCCATATTGTTTATATTTATCCACAAAATATTTAAAATAGGCAGCTTCCTTGGTATTTAAAATTGCCTCCAAATTAAATATTTCAAAAATTTCGTTTGCAATCATTTGAGGTAAGCTTAACTTGCCATTCAAAAATAAGCCGATTTCGCCTGCGCATATATGTAGTTCGGTGTTTAATTCATTCCAGTAATGCAGATACATTCTATTAAAAATATATCTGTATAAATATTGAATATCCGCCTTTTTTATGATTTGTTCGCATTCAATTATTTTTTTTATCGTGTTTTCTATTTTTTTTATTCTTTCAGTGTCTAATTTTAAAAAATTGCAATATTCCGCGCTGCCTTTTTTAGGACCTTTATAATTCATACATTCATAATCTGTTTCAAAAGCCGTGATAATTATCGTGTCACATTTGAAAAAAGATTCGTTAAATATTTTTAATATGTTTGTTTTTAGAATTTCGAGTTCTTTTATAGAATCCTTACAGATGTAGGATGAAGAATAATGTAAAATTATTTTTTTTTCTTTATATGTAAACCTATATGAATTCAAAAAATTTCGTTCGTTGAATTTTTCAATCATTACTTTATAGTTTTCTAATTCATTATTAATCACATATGTATTAATATTCTCTTCTCTTGGCGGAATTGGTTCTTCAAAAAAATTATCACATTTAAAATAATCTTCAAAAAGAAATAATTTGGAAAAATCTTTCGATAAAACGCAGGCAAAAGAACTTTTTTCACTACACCGTTTTAGTATTTTTTCGCTATCTATTATTTCGATGCTCATTTAATTTAAACTCCTATAAATCTTTTTATACTAATTCGCACAACAAATTTTTAATATTACTCTAAAAAAAAAAGATTTCAATCTGATTTTACTATATCATTATTTTATCTCTCAACGACTGATATGAATCAATGACATCATATTTAATATCCTTATGCCCTAAAGCTTCAAAGTGTTTTTTAGCATAACTTATTTTCTTCTGTTCAATTTCTTTTAGTTGAAGACTTTCCATACTTCCTTTTGTTTCTGCAATAAAATAGACATATTTAAAATTGTTAGTGTCAAAAACTATTGCCCAGTCCGGCGAATAATTTCCAACCGGCGTCGGAATTTGAAAACCATTTTGCCCGCGAGGGAGTTTTGCATAAACAAGTACTTCTTCACATTCGAGGTCATTTGCAAATTTACGCTCTATTTCAGAATCGGTTTTTACATAGCTGTGGACATTTTTTTTAACTTCCAGTATGTTTTTTGCCAAAGAACCTTTAAAGTTGTTTATGGTGAATATACTGTCGTCATAAGTTTTATCTGTTTTTGAATAGACGATATTATTAATTAGAGTTGCTGCTTTTTCACTGTTGATGAGGTTAACAACCCCATGTATAAAACTCTCTGGATTAACTTTAAAATTATGAAAAACATCTTCACTTAAATTTTGTAAAATATTGACTATTGACCGTCTGGTAAGATTCGTCTCTTTGGCGATTTCTCCCACTAAATCATATTTCAAAGCGCCAAGTAGTGAATCTGCTTTTTCAGTAATATTCTTTTGTTTTTTCATACTTTCGCCGGATTTCAGACTTGATTCATCTATTTTGTCCTGTTGTTCCCCGAAAGTAATATTTATCAGAATCTTTTTTACCTTTAAATTCTTGTTTATTGATTCTGTACTTTTTTTGATTAGTTCTTCACTATCAAAATCCACTTCATAAACAGTTTTAATTTTTATTTTTTTCCATAAATCCTGAAACTCTTTTTTAGCAAAATTATCGTTTGGCTTTAATATAATTTCATTTATATTATTTATATTTTCATTTTCTGAAGCTTTGAAATTTGCCGTTGTGTATATTTTTTGCATAAGCTCAGCGACACAAGTTTCAAACCCTTGTAATTTTTTCGGCGCTTCATATTTTTTATCTTCAATATCCTTTATAAGAGTCTCAGTTATTTGATAGTTATCGTTCACATAACCCTTGGTTTTTAAATCAAAAATAAAGTCCATTGAAGATTTGTTATCAAAAATAAACTTTTCGCCTTTATCATTTTTTAATACAAGATTATTCAATACATCAATTGTAAGTTTAACAGGTCTTTCAGAAAGAGATTCAACAATTTCATTTTGCAATTCTTTTGCAAATGAATCATAAGATTCACTGGCAACAACAGTTAATTTATTCACATCAAAAAACTCGCCTTCAAGCAGTGATGAATCCATTCGTTCTCCTTTGGAGTTAACGCAAATTCTAAGACCTCGACCGATTTCCTGTCTTCGACTTATATCTGATTGACTGTGTTTAAGTGTGCAAATCTGAAAAACATTAGGATTATCCCAGCCCTCGCGCAGAGCAGAATGTGAGAATATAAAGCGCGTAGGTTCGCTAAAACTTAATAGTTTTTCTTTGTTCTTCATTATAAGATCGTATGCGTTTTCGTCATCGCTTCCGTTTTGATCTTTTTTTTCTTTAGAATTAACAAAATTGCCTTTTTTATCAATGGAAAAATAACCCTTATGAATATCGTCAACAGAAAATGTATTAAGATACTCATTGTATTCAGTTTCAAATAAACTTTGTTGGCTTATCGCAAGTTTGTATTCTTCTTCGAACACCTTGGCATAATCCCCTTTTTGCTGATTATTGTTATTATCATATATTCTATATTTAGCAACTTCATCAATAAAAAACAATGACAATACCTTAATGCCTTTCGGAAACATAATCCGCTCTTTTTCAATATGAGATTTTATTGTCTCCCTTATCTGAATCCGCCGCACATGTTCTTCATCAACATCGCCCGTTGTTTGTCCGACTGATAATTCAACGCCGTTTGTAAACGATACTGTATTGGTTAAGCCGTTAATCTCTTTTACAATAAAACCTTTATATTGTTGCAGCTCATTTGAGAAAACAAACAAATCATCTTTTTCTTTAATTTGCCTGATTTTTTTACTTATTCCGTTAATTTGTTTAACTTCCAATTCTATATATGCCACAGGATATTGTGTTGTACTAATCTGAATTCTATCAAGAAACAAAAAACTATTTGTTCCGCTGTTACCAACGACTTCTATACCCTTCACGCTAATTTTTTTTACTAATTTTTGATTATACGCATCTATCGCATCAAGCCGGTAAATTTTATTAAAATCTTCTTTGTGGGTTGCAGAATACAGCAAAGTAAATAATTGATTAAATTCTTTTTTAATAAAAATAGTTTCTGCTGCCTTTGAAACTTTTTTACAATTAAATATTTTTCCCTTTTCTATGCCAAATCTTTGCGGTTCGTCAATTATTAAAATTGGTCTTGCCCGTTTAATAATATCTATTGGTCTTTCACTTTGCAGTGTGTCGAGTTTTTGATAAATTTTTCTGGATTCACGACTTGTTGTGGCGAATGCCTGATAATTCATTATTATTACTTCGATGTTTGAAGTGTCTGCAAAACTTTTTATATTAATAAGGTTGGATTTATTATTGGTATTATAAATTGAAAATCGAATTTTTTTACCGTAAATTTCCTGAAAATGTTCAGCGGTAATTTCAAGGGATTTATGCGCGCCTTCGCGGATAGCTACTGATGGTACCATTATTATAAACTTGTTCCAGCCGTAGTGTTTATTCAACTCATACATAGTCCTGGTATAAACATAAGTTTTGCCGGTTCCGGTTTCCATTTCAATAGTAAAATTCATTCCGGACAATTGCGCTATTGTTTTTAATCCTTGCTCGCTTTGTAATGTCTGAACATTTTTTAAAATATCGCTTTCATCAAGTTCTATTTTTTTGTTTGAGAATATTTCAGCAATTTTAATTTCTGTTCCAAATATTCCGCGGTCAATATTTTCTCTGCCGACAATCTCTTTTCTTAATCCTTTACTTTGACCTTCAAAGCATCGAATTACAGCCATTGCTGCATCGGTTTGATACTGTTGTTGTTTGAATATAAGTTTCATATATTCCTGCCTTTTTTACCTGTCAGTTTTTTAATTTCTTTATCAAAATCAGACTCAAGTTTTTGGATTTTATTAAATTTTTCGTATTCGGCAAATGCTTTTTGTTCTGCGTCTTTATGAGCAATTTTACCTTTTCCCTCAAGAATCTTGTATTCGTTGAATTCTAAAAACTTGTTGACCGATTCTGCCAGTATTTCCATAGTTAAGATTGTCCTGTTTTCAATTAATCGTTCAATGTAGTCAAAATAACCCGATACTGTTCTTTCGAGTTTCTTAATATCATCTTCATTAAGATAGTTTTTCGCAATAATTGTATCAGATTTCAGAATTCTGCCGACCGGCGAATTTTTCCATGTCATCATACCCATAAATGGTTTTGTGTTATCTGCTTTGCAATAAATTATTTCGGCGGCTGTTTGTCCGGTAATCGCATAGTGGAATTTATTATCAATCCGCCAGGTTTAAAACCTTCGCCTTTCAGGCGAAAAGCTTTAAGCGATAAAAATTGACAAGGAACCAAAAACAAGTAAAATTTTCGACGGTGGTGATGAAAATGGAATATCGTCGAGATAGTCATTCAAAATATGATATAAAATATCATTTCATATGGGTTACAAAATATAGGTATAAAGTATTGAAAGGCAGTATAGCATTGCGATTGAGAGAATTGTTAAGACAAGGATGCGAAGCACGAAATTTAGTAATAGTAAGAGGAAATGTGACAAGCGATCATGTTCATATGTTAATATCGTGTCCACCAAGTATAGCGCCTGCAAAGATAGTTCAATATTTGAAAGGACGTTCATCCAAATTAATACAAGATGAATTTCCAGATTTGAAAAAAAGATACTGGGGACAACATTTGTGGGCTCGCGGATATTTTTGTGGAACGGTTGGAAATGTGACTGAAGAAATGATAAAAAAATATGTTGAAAATCAATGCGAAGAAGATGAAGGCGATAATGTTTTTAAAGTGACAGAATAATAACGAGTTTCAGTCGAAAGCTTAAGTTGGCTTTAGCCAGTGGTCTTTTCAGTTGGCTTTAGCCAAAAGTATCGACTTTCAGTCGAAAAAATAACCCGCCTACTTTAAGTAGGCGGTTGTTGAGTCTGCACCATAGCATAAAAGGTTTTGGTAATATCAGACAGTGGATCATAATCAATACTGCATTCGGCAAAAATATCGGTTATCTGCTGGTAAATACGCCGCTCGCTGGCGCGAATAGAACGAACTCGTTCCAACATCTCCCGGAAATAGTCTTGCCCGAAAAACCTTCCGTTTTTAAGACGCTCATCATCCATTGCAAAACCTTTTATAATATATTCCCGGAGTATTTGTGTTGCCCAAATGCGAAATTGTGTTGCCTGCCGCGAATTTACACGGTAACCAACAGAGATAATGGCATCTAAATTATAATATTTAACCGCCTGTATCTGGTTTTTCCCTTCTATAGCGCCGTGTAAAGTGGTATGTTCTAAAATGGAACTAACCACTTTTTCATCCAATTCACCGCATTCAAAAATATTTTTAAGATGTTTTGTAATTGCCGGTCGTTGCACGCCGAAAAGTTTTGCCATTCTTTCCTGATTTAGCCAAACTGTTTCGTTGTGAACAAATATTTCTACTTTTACATCTCCATTGGGCGCTGTATATAATAAAAACTCCGTTAATGCATCCTTGCTGGATAAAAAATTAATATTTTTTTTTTCTGATTTTTCCTGTTTTTCGCGACCCATATTATATCACCGTTACCTTTGTCTCCGGCGAAAGTCTCTTAAATCGTTCTTCCACATTAATGCGGTCTTTATCGTCTTTAAAGCTGGCGTCTTTGAAAACAACTTTTAAAGGTTTTAAATCTGATATTGCATCTACTATTTTGAAATCAATATCATTATCAAAGCAGGCGACAAGAGCATTGGTTTGAACAATGAAAACTGTATTGCCGAGTATCATTTTTGTTTCAATCGGCAATGAAAGTTCCAACCCAAGGTCGAGAATAACTTGAGTCAGAAGGTCTTCAGGAGTGCGGTCATCTTTTATGTTGCTTTCTAAAAATGAAAGTTGTTTCTGGTTTAATTCTGATGGATGATAAAACACATCTTTCATATTAGTGTCGTCAACTTTATATACACGGAAACCAATATCGAGTTTACTTGCGTCAACCGGCTCTTCACCTAATTTCAATGATGGGTTTATAGCTTTAAGTTCTTCTATTATTTTCTTTCCTGCGCGCCGGATGCGTTCTTTGCCCACCTCAGTTACTATTGGCAATATCTTTTCCTTATTTAAATATTCTACAAAATCAATATTTTCATTGGTATCAGACTTTATATTCTCTTGAAGTTGTACCATTATAAATTTTCTGTTTCCTCCGTCTTCAGCATTTAGTTGAATTACTGCATGTGCTGTTGTTGAAGAACCCGAAAAAAAATCTAATACAATCATGTCTTTTTCTTCTTGCATTGTTAGCAATCTTTTAACTAAGTTTACTGGCTTCTTACCATTGGGATAGGGTATATTACCTTCTTTAGTTAAGTTTTTTGTATCACCCACAAAATCCCAATAAGTTCCTTGCATTTCTTTTTTATATAAGACACCATTTATTTCTTCAGTTACATCTTTTAGCCAAGCAAAAAGTCTGAATTTATTTCCTTTATAGAATTGTTCGTATAGGTTACTTTTATTTCTACCAGATTTTGGTTTATATTCGATTGAGAACAGATCACCTTTAACACCTAACTCCTTAACTTTTTCCATAACCCTTGGTCTTATGGAACTTTGTGGCATAGCTGTTTGAAATATTTTTGACGCATACTTTGTGTAAACTTCACTCTCTGTTATTCCATTTTCTTTGACAATTTGACCAACTGATTTAATGGAATAGTTCTCTCTTAAATAAATATTTATATCATTACCGTCCCCATCAATTGTACTACCAATAAACCTTTTGTTTCCTTCCTCAATAAGCACACTTGTATATTTCCAACTTTTTTCATCTTCTTTATATTGTTCGATTAATGTTGAAATCGGAAAATATTCAAATACATTAACAAAAGAAGAAAAAGAAGAAATATTCTTAAGATAGATAAGCACATACTCTATGTTCTTTTTTAATCTTTTATCTTCTCCGCCACCAGAAGCCCCTGCTACATTTTTCATATTAACAGAAATAGTGTTAACAAAATTATTTTCTCCATAGATCTCATCACATATTTTTTTTAAGTTTTCCTGTTCACTATCATCAATACTGATAAAAATCACCCCGTCATCTTTCAGTAAATCCCTTGCAACTACAAGCCGTTCATACATCATACTCAGCCAATCAGAATGAAATCTGCCGTTGCTGTCGGTATTCCTAAAAAGTTTTTCTCCATCTTCACTTTCTACGCCAAGCTCTAATTCATATTTTTCTTTACTCATTTTAAAATTATCTTTATAGATAAAATCATTTCCCGTGTTATACGGCGGATCAATATAAATCATCTTCACTTTACCCAAATAACTTTCCTGTAAAATTTTCAGAACTTCAAAATTATCGCCTTCAATATAAAGATTTTCTGTTGTATCAAAATTAACACTTTCTTCTCTGCAAGGTCTTAGTGTTTTTGTGATTGGAGTATTCGCTTTTAAAAGAGATGCTTTTTTCCCTGGCCAGTCTAAGCGATAGCGTTCGTTATCATCTTCAACAAGTTCTTTAGATAAAACCTGTTTCAATAAATCAAAATCAACTGCTTTTTTCACGGTTCCGTTTTCATCCCTTGTTTCGGTTATAACATTGGGGAATATTTTAGCAATCTGTTCAATATTTTTATCTGTTAAATCCGGCGTCTGCATTTTTAGTTTATCCATTTCTATAACTCCTCTTTAATTTTCTTAAGCTGATTTTTTCTTTTCAGTAATATTTTATTAATTTCCACTTTACGGTTAAACTGTTTTTCTTTTGATATTCTGCTTTCTAAAACAGTTATTTCATTTTTTAATGCTTTAATTTTTTTGTCGTTATCTATAATATCATTAAAATTAAACTTGTTTTGCAATTCGTTTCGGATAAACGATTTAACTAATTTTTGATATACTTTTTCCAAATCAATACCGGTAAAATCAAAACTTTTATCTTCGTTCCAATCAGAAAAGTAGTAATTTTTGGCATTATTATTCTCTTTTAATGTAATACCGTAAGCTTCATTGTCGTTATAAATAAAGCGGTATAATATTTGATAAGGGATAGCTTTATCAATGACCTTTAAAATATTTTTTGGGATAATTTGTTCTTTAAGTTCAATTTCAAATATTTGTATTTCTGTAACTTTTTCTGTTTTTGTGATTCCTACGGTGCTTTCGGCAAGTTTATACTTCCAAGTAATTTTTTGGATTTTATCAACAAACTCTTTCTGCAATTTCGTGCTTAAAGCTGCCTTCTCATAAAATTTGTTTTTTGCTATAAATTTATTAACAAAAGCTTCTCTCGGTAATTTCAAATTATCACTACTCATTACTTTATTACCACAAAGGTAAGGAGTTCAAAATCTTCCAGACCTTTTATGCGATTCATAAGAGCGGTTGTGCCGCCTGCTGAAAAAAGACTTTCTACATCCCTTTCATCTTTGACATTAAGCGCGGATTCAACGGATTTATTTAGCAGTTCTGAATATTTCCCCATATTTTTACCATCATTAGTTTCATCATTAAACAATTCATAAACATCTTTTATCGCTTCATTATTCCCCTTACATAGCGAGCGGAGAATATCCAGCGTATTTTTAACATTCAAATGGTTTGATGCAATTTTTCCATCTGCTGTTATATAAACCAGATAAAAAGGGTGAAGTTGATTAGTTTTGTCAATATTAACTTCATTGTTTATATTTTTTAAAACAAAAACAACGCCTTCATTAACTCCTCGTTTTATGTCTTTTTTACAAACTGTGTGCATTCCGTTTGCAACATTTGCAAGACTTCCGTTCTGTTTAATATAATTCACTAAATCCATACGAAAATCATTTAATCCTAAATCAGTTATTGAAACACCAGATCCCATATCTTCAATATCAACTACTTCTTCCTGCAATTTTTCCAATTGTTTTTTTCTAAAGAGTAGATCCGAAGATTTATTCGTAAGAACATTGTCTTCGCCGGTGGCTGTCGCATCAACCATAAACATTCTACTTTCAACCCTATTTTTCAGATTGATGTAGTCGTCAAGGGACAATTGAGGCCAGAAATTAATCAACTGAATATCTTTATTTATTGACCCGATTCTATCAATACGACCAAACCGTTGAATAATGCGAACAGGATTCCAGTGTATATCATAATTAATAAGAGTGTCGCAATCTTGAAGATTTTGCCCTTCGGAAATACAATCCGTAGCAATTAAGACATCTATTTCAGGATCATCTTTTTTTCTTCGTTCTTTAGAACGCGGAGAAAAATTGATAAGAATATTATTAAAACTATTGTCTAATTTTAGAGTTGTCTGATTTTGGTTTGAGCCGGTTATTTTAGCGGTTTCCAGATTAAGTTTTTTTTTATTATAGTCCGCTATATGTTTGTACAAATAATTCACGGTATCCGCAAAAGCGCTGAATATCAATACCTTTCTATTGTTTGCATTTACTGGATTTTTGATTTTGTTTTCAATAAATGATTTTAAATCTTTCAGTTTTGTGTCATGTTCCGGCGTTACCTTTGCCATTTCAGCAAATATTTTTTTGGCAATAAGAACATCTGCCTCTAAGTCCTGCTTCCAGCCGTAAGTATTCATATCCTCAAGATTAACTTTTACTTTACCGCCAACGCTAAATTCATCACTCAGCCAGTCATCACTATCGGCATCAATATCTATATCATTAAACTGTGAAGATTCTGTAAATGTTTGAACGCCTGTTTTTTCAAATGTTTTAATTTTGTTAATTGTAACTTCAATGCTTTTTATAAACTTACCAAGAGTAATCCTGAATGAATCGACCGAACTTTCTAATCTTTTAAGAAAATTTACCCGCATAAGGATTTGGAGATTTTTTTCACGATGCGACTGCTTAAAGCTTACATTCTCATTGATGCTGGTATCGTAAATGTCGCTATAAAACTGCCGTTTATTAGGTAATATGTATTCAGTAGGCGAGTATATAGACATTGTTAATTTTGAGAGTTCTTTATAGAGTTCTGATATTTCAATAAACCCCTCAATATCCGTTATGTTTGCGTGATGGGTAATAGGTTTTAATCTGTTTGGAAATTTACCGATTTTATTTATATCATAATACTTCTCGATGTGCTTTCTGCTTCTGGCTATTGTTACGCTATCAAGTAATTTAAAAAAATCAAAATTTGTATTAAGCATTTTTAAAAGCGTCTGACTGGTTCTTTCTTCTACCGGCAGTTTAGACCACTCATTAAATATTTTTTGAGCATTTGACAATATAGTCTCGATGGATTTGTCAGTATCAATTTTTCCGGATGGACGACCTGTTTCGCCTTCACAAGCCAAAGCAATCTGATTCTTTAAATCGGTAAATCTGTTATTGACAGGAGTTGCTGAAAGCATAAGAACCTTTGTTTTAACGCCTGCTTTCATAACATCATTAAGTAATTTTTGATAACGGGTTACTCTGTCTTTTCTGGGATCATTATTTCTAAAATTATGCGATTCGTCAATTACTACCAAATCATAATTACCCCAGTTTATTCTTGATAAATCTATTCCGTTTGATTCCCCTCGTTCTCGTGATAAATCCGTATGATATAAAACATGATAATTGAAACGATCTTTTATCAAAGCGTTGTCATCATAATGATTTAAAAATGTGCGCCAGTTATCGCCAAGTTTTTTGGGGCATAAAACAAGAACAGTTCTGTTTCTTTCCTGATAATATTTAATAACGCCTAATGCTGAAAAGGTTTTGCCAAGTCCAACGCTATCGGCAAGAATACAGCCATTGTGTCGTTCTAATTTATTGATAATTCCTAAAACGGCATCTTTTTGAAAATCGTAAAGTTTATTCCAGATTATAGATTTTTTAAAGCCAGTCTTTTCATTAGCAAGCTCATCTTCGGAAATATCCTCAAGGAACTCATCAAAAATATTGTAAAGAGTTAAATAATATATAAATTCGGGAGAATTTTCTTTATACAGATTTGTAATATATTCGACAACTTCATCGGTTACATTTTTTAATATATTATCGTCGTTCCATATTTCTTCAAAGTTTTTAATGTATTGTTTTGTAGTCTCAAAATCGTCTGTCTTAATAATCTGGTGCAGTATAGAATTGTCTTTTTCATAACCGAAACCAGCGCTGCTAAACTCATTTATCCCCATATATACAAATCTATTATCAGTATTATCAAGAGTAATATGCGGCTGAATATATTTATTTCCAAGGTTAGTTTTAAAAGTTACTTTTTGCTCAATCCATTTTTTGCATTCTTTAGCAATCGCCTTGCCTTTAAGCTCATTTTTTAAATTTATTTCAAAATCTGAACCATTAATAGCCTTTTGCCGGAAATCAGCGTTAATCTGAAATTGTTTTTTTTCTCTTTTATTTTTATCAGCTTCAATAAATGTAGGATCTGTAAATATAAAATTTAATTTATTAATTTTTTTTAACTCATTTTTAAGACATTCAAATCCGTATATAGTAAAAATGCCGGCTGCAACTTGCAGTTTGCTTTCTTTAACAATATTTTTTTTAAAGTCATCGCCGATTTTTTCGGTTTTATTATTGAAGCTTTGTATCATATCTTTAAATTATATCATTAATAATCAACAAAAATCAAGGTTATTATAATTTATTTTTTTTTAATTTTACTAAATATAAGTGTAAATTCAATCTATCAAATAACTTTAGAAGAAAATCAGTGTTTTGAACAATCTAATTTTATTTTGCTAAAGCTAAATACGCCTATGAAATATCTGTAGAATAATGTTTTTATCATTTGTAAACAGGTTAAATGATATTTTAATTTTTTGGTGTGTTTGGACATTGACAAGAAAAGTCAATGTGCGCTATTTTAAAATTGACAGGAAATGTCAATGTGCGTCTTTCTCAGATTGACAAAAAAAGTCAATGTGCTTATTTCTGAAAATGATATGAAAAGTCAATATGCATCTTTCTGAAATTGACAAGAAAAGTCAACTTTTGTTTGTTTGAAAATGACAGTAAATGTCAATATGCTCTTTCTCAGATTGACAATAAAAGTCAATGTGCTTCTTTCTGATATTGACAAAAAATGTCAATGTGTGTTGATTTAAGATTGACAAAAAATGTCAATGTGTGTTGATTTAAGATTGACAAAAAATGTCAATGTGTGTTGATTTAAGATTGACAAAAAATGTCAATATTTTATTAGCAGGTCTTTGATTATAAACGCAATGACCATTTGTTATAACGGACAAAAAAGGGCGTATTAAGAAATGGTCGGGCGGAAGCGGAAATAATTGCGAATTGTGAATTGTGAATTGCTAATGGTGAATTGTGAATGTTGAGTTTTGAGTGTTGGAAAATTAGTTTATAAAGTTTATAAGGTTCGTAAAGTTTGGAGTTAATAAAATTATTGATTGGTATTTTACGACCGACTTCGCACTTCGCACTTCGCACAATATTGACTGTCAACTGTCAACTGACAACTGACTAATAAAAATATGATATAAAAAAAGATAGAAAGAAAAATGTTGAAAAACTTGACAAATGAATAATAATAGTATATATTACAATTGCGACTGATTAAAGGAATGTGTAAGGCACAATTTTGAGATGATTGAAAATTTGGATTAGCGGGGGCAATGGAGATGGAGAAAAATAATAGTAAGAAAAGCGTGAAGAAAGCGCGGAAACATATATCAATTTATTTTCCGCATTATGATAAGGACACGGATAAAAAGACGCATAAATTTGTAACAGTATCGTTTGATATTGAAACGAATAAGCCGGATAGGATGCTGTTTGAAAAAATTACTACTGAAAAAATCATGGGCGGGAAGATTAAAGGTATTTGCAAAATTTATGGATACGATGATTTAATGGACAGGGCGCGAATGGAGGAATCTAAACCGTCAACAGTGATAAAGAAAATATTATACGGCAAGTTTTTTGGGAACGAGGAAGCGTATTATTGCTTGAATGTTGTTGATGAATTTCACGCAACATCAATAAATGAGGAATTGCGTTATTTACGCAAACGATTTGAATTTGTAAATATGTCTACGGAGAAATTGAAATTGTCGCAATTGATTAGAGGGTTGGAAAAGATTATTGAAAAAGAAAAATTACAGAAAGAGTCGCTTGAAGTATTGCGCGATATTTCAAGTTATTTGAAACAGATACAGGGGCTCGGTAATAAATAATTGCGGATTGCCGCTACGCATATTATGCCGGATTTATTTTAAATAGGCGCGGTTGATATATTTTATTTTTCGGAGGGCGTATATGAAAAATCAAAATGCAATCAATAATAAAAAAATATGTATCGGCGCGCTTGAAGACGGTAAGAAAGTAAATCTGACAATGAAAGAAATGTATTTGAATATGCTGATTACGGGTATGAAGGGCGCGGGCAAGACGCAGGGAATATTGTATAATGT
>JAGOBX010000475.1 GCA_017999075.1 Candidatus Babelota bacterium
ATCATAAACTGAAAATATTCCTATTCCATTTGAGACAGTGATATAATTTGTTTCAGCGCCGCTTACTGCAGATGAGGGTCTGACAATCAGTATCCTGAAAGCAGTGGAATTGTCATTTGAAATTATATTGCTGTCTTTATCAATAATTCTGCATGTAACTGAAGCAGATGTGCCTACCTGAGCAGAAACGCTCATCATCTGAATTTGTGCATAAAGCACCTGAATTTCTGAAGAACCGAAGATATTATTATTCAGCTGATCATTTACTTTTAAGATATTCAATCCTTCGTCAATGGAAAAGAAAAAATTATTATATTCCAGAGAACCTTTATCTGTCAAGGGAACATAGCTGTAATCAGCAGGTAAATTAAAAGGTTTTTTGGCAGGCGTCTGATCAAAAAGCATAAGTCTGTTGTAATTTTCTGTTATATTAGAATCATCATTCAGCGGATTTATTGTAACGTTATTCCAAAGTTCAGATAAATAAAAAAATGTCCGGCCGACAGGATAAGTTACATTTATTGAAAATTTTGAAGGCGTGAAGCCGCATATAGCGCTTTTTCCTGATATTACAGTATCAGGCGAATATGAGTTGTCAATTGCGTTAATATATATTCTTCCTGACTCATTATATTTTTGAATAAATTCGATTTGTCCGGTATTTATTGATATGTTTTTGACTTCCAATCCTGAAGAATTGCTTATATCTGATAACACCGGGTCAATAAATTCAGGAGTAAATTCAAGGATGCTTTTATAATTAGATGTTATTTCAGAATTTTGCGAATAAGCGGTAACTTTCATATCAAACTCTTTTGCTGAAGTTTCGGAAACATTTGAAAGTAAAATGTCAATGTAATACGGAATAAATTGCAGCTGGGTACAGTAATCGGAAAGTAAAAAATATGAATCACATCTGCTTCTGAAAGAAATTGTTCCTGCGTCGTCATAATGAAAATATAATGTTCCAGAACCATTAGTTAGTTTTATGGAAATATTTCCTGAACTTTCGATACCTCCTTTCTGTAATTCTTTATTTTTATATACCGGATTGATGTACTGAACATCATTCTGATATATTGTTACAGTATCATTAAATGAAGAGTATATGCTGCCCGTCTCATCATAAACGTAAAATGATATTTTATAATCTTTTCCTGATATGTAATATGAACTGTTTTCGATTTCCATTTTTAAAATAAGCCCTGAAGTTTCAGAAAAAATCAGTAGAGAGCTAATTCCGTATATAGTTGTATCTGATGAATCAACAGCTTTAATCATTATAGAATCAGCTTCATTATAAATTGCGGAAATAGTTCCGCTTAATCCGTTAGTAATAGAAATCTGAGTCGGGACAAGAGTTCCTGAACCGTTTAAAACGTAAATATCTGCAATTCCATTATAGCTATTTACTATTGTTCCGTCAGTATCTTTTGCAGTTATCTGATAAGTGAAAGGCAGATTTTTAATATGCGGCGCAGAAGATGTTATTTCATAATGTATTAAATTTTGTACCACAAGCCGGGCAGAATCATTTTCTGTAATGTATCTGCCTGATGAAGTATATCCTGAAGCATTGAAAAATATTGTGTCTGCTGCGCTGTATGTATAACCTAATATTGCTGAACCGTTATCAGTGATAGAAAACGTATATTCGGCTTTGCCTGGAACAGTATTATCAAAAGTTCCATTTCCTGATATTAATGTCCAAACTGTATTAGCAGGCAGCCCTGAAGAATAAACAGATATTGAACCTGTAAAATCAGTAACAGGTAGACCGGAAGTCGAATCAATAATTGTAATTGAAACAGGTTCAGGAATGCTTCGCACTGCATAGCCATCATTAGAAATTAGGATATGATACTGTTCTGCATTAGTTGGGATGTAAGTTATTGAAACCCTTTTTAAATATGGAGTCATCTTAGTGTCTGATGTTTCTAATAAAGCATGGTATTGAATACATTTTTTATTATAAAAATTAGGATTTAAAAAATTTGAATTGCCTGTAAAATAAAGCTGGGTATCAGAAATTCCCATCCATGCTGCAGAGTCTAATTCTGAAATAGTATTTGCTGTCCGCAACTGAAGTTTAATATTTGTTCCGTTTTGAAGAATTGAATCAGTAATAAGATTTGTGAAATCTACAGACTCTCCGGCATAAAATTTTGATGAATACAAATTTCCTTCAGTTAAAAAGTATGAAGTTCCTGAAACAGTATCAGCAGGAGCAGTATCATATCCCGGATACTTGAAAATATGAGGGTTATTTTGTATTTCAGCAGTCCAAAAAATATTATTTTCAAAGTCATAACATCCGTTTTGAGAATGGTTGCCGCTTACATACTGCCATCTGTCAACAACCAGTCCGGTAGTTAATGATATGCGGATTCCTTCGGGGCTGTTGTCTTTTTCTAATATATAAACAAAATCTCCGTCTGTGTATACGCAGGATAAATCTGAAAATCCGTCTGTCAGAGGAACTGTTATTGTTCTTACATAAGAATAATCCGACATTTTAAATACTTTTATTGTAAATCCGTTGCTTCCTCCATTATTTATTGAATTCGCTATATTATAGAGATATATCATATCTGAAGTTATAAAAACTTGATCGCTGCTTCCAGAAAAAGTTAATCCTGTATTGTTTTTTATTAAACCGTCAGAAAACGTAATAAAGTCTTTTATACCTGTAATAGTTGAAATACGCTCGAGATTAGACCCATTTAAAGTATACCCGTTTAAAATATAATTGCCGGATATATATGTCATACTTTTAGATTTGTTCAGAGGAGTATCTGAAACATATCCGTAATCCTGACCTTCGACAGTAGAATTAAAGCCAGTTCCTATTTTAATCAATTTATTGTCATTTGAATTATTGTCATACCAGTTTTTAATGTATAAATATTTTCCGTCAACTGCTATCATTCCAGATGCATTAATTGTGGTTTTTTCGTCTTCGCTTCCAATCACAGGAGCAGGAAAATCTGTTGTGCCATCTTCGCTGATCCAAATAAGTTTTACTTCGTTTAATGTTATAGTATGGCAATTAGTGTCATAATAATATTTTGATGAATAATTGAGTGCAGAAGAATCCCATATTTCCTGACCTTGTCCTTTTGACCAATCATCCTGAGAAAATGAATTTGAAAAAACAGATGTTGCTGAAAAAATAAATAGTAAAAAGACGAGTATAAAAAGTTTATTATTAAATTGTAATAATAACATAATTTATAATATAT
>JAGOBX010000476.1 GCA_017999075.1 Candidatus Babelota bacterium
CTGAGAATGAGGAATAATTTTTCTGAATTCATAACTGCAATCAGGAAAAAAATTTTTGATGCAATTTTTATCAAATTGCCGTGTAATTCCGGTTTTATTATTTTTTCCATATGAATCGAACCATATAATTATCCCATCGTCTTTTAAGACACGAAGCATTTCACAAGCTATTCTTCTACAAAAATCATCTTCTAAAATTGAAGAAAAAACAAAAAACTGTGTCACAATATCAAATTTTTTATCTTTTAAAGAAAGGGTCCGTCCATCGCAACTAAATATATTGGATGATTGATATTTTTTTTTAATAATTTTTAATCTGTAATCAATTACATCCGCCCCATAATAATCTTTTTCAAATATTCCGTATTTTAAAAAAAGAGGTAAATTTCCGCCTTCGCCACAACCAACTTCAAAAATTTTTTTATTTTCAAAATTAAAAATTCGGCATTTGTTTAATAGAAAAAACAATTCTCTTAATAATGCAGAAAAATAATACCCTGATATTCCAGTAGGTTGTTTGTTGCTTTTATAAAATTCCGAATTATCCCATTTTGAATATTCCTGCTTTATGCGTTTAATTTCTGGATCCATTTATAGTTCCTCAGTTATACTCTTTAATTCCCGGTTTATTTTTATACATAAATTTATTACCAAAATGCATATTTAATGTTCCTGAAATAATTATTAAAGCCATTCTAAATCTTTTTTGGAAGATATAAATCAATACCATTCCAAATAAAGTCCAGTATAAACAAATACGGTTTACAATACCAAAATTAAAATTCTTATAAAAAAAATATAAATAATTTCTGATAAACATTTTTTTTGCGTCAAATTCATTTTTCAAAAAACGAGGAGATTCCATGTTTCTATGAAATCCTTTGGCAAACCCGTTATAATATATATGATATTTTTGACCTACTCTGTATGAAAAATCAATATCTTCTAAAGAACCATATTTTTCAAAAAACTCGTCAAATTGAAATTCTTCAAAAATTTGTTTTTTATATACTGTTAATCCCCCGCACAACCAGCCGACTCTATTTATTTTTTCAGTTTCTTTCAAATAAACATAAATCCCATTTTTTAAAAAACCTGCAGTTTCGCTATATTCCGCCAATCTAAAAACTTTTTCACGCAATTTCAGTTTATTATATACAGGAGCAGAAAAATTACTCGTTTCAGAAAGCATTCCCCTGCATCCTATGCAGTCCGAATATTTTTCAAAAAAACCAATCATAATTTCAATAAAATCTTTTTTTAAAATAATGTCATCATCTAAAAACAACACTAATTCATTTTTAGCATATTTAATTCCGGTATTTTTAGCTTTTGTTAATGACGGCACAATTTGTTTAACAAAAACTATTTTAAATTTATAGTTTTTTCCTATCTCATAATCATTGTCAGATTGGTCTATTATTATTACTTCTTCGGGGATAACTGTCTGTTCATTTATAGAATTCAACAAATCTTTAAGGAAGGTTTCCCTATCTTTAGTTGGGATTATAACGCTTATGCCGCTCATAAAATCATAAAAAAATATTTCTGATTAAATACTCAACTCTATGAATATATGTATGCTCTTTCTTAGCTCTTATATATCCATTATCAGCAATTTCATTTAATTTATCTTTGTGTTCGATATAATATCTGATTTTTTCCTTTAACTCTTTAATAGAATAATATGTTTCAATTTCTTTTCCAGGTTCAAAATAATTTTTCATTGAATTTCTATAATCAGTAATTAAAAAATTTCCACTGCCTATAACTTCAAAATTTCGCGTATTCAATCCATAGATAGTTTGAGGATTATGTATATTTAAATTTATCCAGCTTTTATTATAAACATCATTTGCTTTTAAACAATCAATGTTATTATCTATTTTATATTTTTCAAATGATTTCCATCCATTCCCAAAAAGAGCTATATCAAAATTTGTCAATTCATTCAGTATTTCAATTCTTTCCTTTGAAGAATCGCTGCCTACAAACGATATATTATATTCTTTAGTAACCTTTTTTTTATTAAAAATTTGTTCGTCAAATGCAAAAGGAAAACAATACACTTCTTTATTCAACCGCTTTAAAAAATCAATAAAATATTCATCATATACCAAAATCGCATCATAACAGTAAAATGACTTAATTGCATCATTTTCAAATGACGGCGGGAAAGTACTCCAGTTGAAAACAGGATCATCTATAAACCATATTACAATTTTAATTTTCGGATATTTTTGTTTTATTGTTTGTAAAGTTTCACTGTGAATATATGCGCCTCTGATTATAAACAATATATCATATTTATTTTTAGATAACTCAGATAATAATAATTCATTATTTTTTGCATACAATTTTTTATCTATAAATGAATTCATCAGCACAGGAAAATTATTTCCTATAAAACCATACAGTTTAAGGTGTTTCAATTTTCTTACAGCATTAATAGATAAATAATTATTATTACAGCTGATTTTTTCTACATCTATTTTATGATGTTGAAACGCGCGAATTAAAAAATCACTTAATGGATGAAACCATCCAATATCTACTAATAATAAATTCATATAATTTTAATTTTTAAATTTCATTTTATGCAGAATATCAAGTATTCCCTGACCTAAATCAATATGGGGATTAACTATATATTTTTTCCCTAATTTAGGCCTAAAAGAATATGGAGTCATTTCATAATGGTCTTCAAAGGAACATTCCGGTTTAAATTCAATTTCAATTTCGTTATTAAAAATTTCTTTGATCATTGTCAGTAAATCTTTGATTTTTATTGCTGTATTCCCTGTAAGAATTACATTTTCATTTTTAAATTCGTCATTTAAAATTTCAACACTTGCTTTGGCAGCATCTTCTACATGAATGTATTCTCTCAATTCTTCTCCGTCAGAATATCTTACTATTTTTTTATAAATCAATGCCTGAGTTAATATATCTTTAATCCAATTGTTTTCCTGGGCATTAGGTCCGTAAACAGAACCATATCTTAAAATCGTATAATCCAAATTAAATTTTTTTTGATATTCTTCTATCATTATTTCGCACATTTGCTTGCTGCATCTGTAAAATGACCCCTTTTCACTGTAAACATAAACAGAACTTGCAAAAACATAACGTTTAACTTTATTTATAGCACATGCTTCTAAAATATTCAGGTTTCCCAAGACATTAGTATGAATTGCATTATATGCTGATTGATTCGCCAAATCCATATCTACAATAC
>JAGOBX010000477.1 GCA_017999075.1 Candidatus Babelota bacterium
AACTCTCGGTATCACTAATCTGTCGCCGGGATGAAGCACATAATTTTCAGCTTGATTACCATTATATTGAAGCGATTCCAAATTTACAAAAATTTCTTTTCCTGATGATCTCACTATTTTTGACAAATGTTTTAAAGCTGATGGGGATAACCCTCCTGCCATTCTTATCACATCAGATATTAATATTTTAGAATTTTTTTCAAGTTCATATTCTCCAGGTTTTGAAACTTCTCCGTCAATTATTATTTTACCAAAAATATTTTTAGGAAGATATATTGTATCTCCGTTTTTTATTATTATATTCTGCACTAAATTGCCGGTTTCCAGTAATTCTTCCAGATTAATTTTTACAACCTGACCATTTTTTCTTGTAATAATTACTTCTTTAACTTTTGAAATAACAGGATTGTATCCGCACTTCGTCAATAAATCAAGAAGTCTCGTAGATCCTTCTAAATATACGGTTCCTTGTGTAGGAATATCCCCTATTATAGTTACTTTCTGACTTTTTATTTGTTTTACTTTTACTATTACTGTAGGTTCTCTTAAAAATTTCGACAAACTCTGAGTTAATTTAACGCTTAATTGAGCTGGAGTTAAACCGGCGCAATGCACATCTCCAAGCATTTGGTAAGAAATCATTCCGTCTGCTCTTACCTTTACCAATTCTTTTAAATTATCATACCCCCACACATCTATTTCCAATTCATCATCAGCGCCTATTGTATATACATATTCATCACTTACTGTTAACATCGGAGTATAATCTTCCGCATTAAACGATATGTTAAATGTAATTATCATAATACAACAAATTATTATTAACCTATTAAACATTTTTTCCTCCTGAAAATTGTTGTTAACTTTTAATTTTACCAATAAATTATTTCAATGTCAATTATTTTTTTTAATAATATGACAATTTCTATTTTTTTAAAGGTTCGTATTCAAGTTCTCCGTATTTCATTAATTCAATATTATTACCTTTAGCTTTATTTTTTAAATTATTCTGAGTTTCTGATTTCAACTGAAGATTTTTAGTTTTCATCATATCAGGTTCAGTTATTTTATTTTCAGGTTTAATTATTATATCTTTATTTTCCGTATAATTTTTCAATCCTGAATTCAATACATTTTTATCAATTAAATTTTTTTTCTGTTCAGTTCCGGTTTGAGAGTTTTTTAAATTTGTTGGTAAAAAAGTCGGATCATTTAATTCGCTATTCGGGATATTTTTATTAGTATTCGCGCTTTCCGAATAACTTTCAGCCGATTTAATGTTTTCTTTTTTTGATTTTTTTTCTGAAATTTCTTTATTACTCTTAGTATTTTTTTTTGACGCAACATTATTTTTCTTAAATGTTTCATTTTTTTTTATGGATTCAGTAGAGTCAAAAGGCATATTTTGGCGGCGGACATTCTTTTCAGTAACAGTTTTCCCTGAACTTTGTTTTTTTTGTTCAGAATCACTGTTTAAATGTTCACTTTCTTTTATTTTATCAACTTTAAATTTTTTTTCTTC
This sequence comes from Candidatus Babelota bacterium, assembly GCA_017999075.1. Lineage (GTDB taxonomy): Bacteria > JAGOBX01 > JAGOBX01 > JAGOBX01 > JAGOBX01 > JAGOBX01. The sequence goes on from JAGOBX010000477.1 coordinate 1,523, forward strand.
TTTAAAATATTTTTTTTCAACAGCAGTATTTATAATTTCTACTGGAGCTTTTATCGTTTCTCTCTCATTTAATAAATTAATATATTGAGAATCTTCAATAACAGACTCGTTTTTAACCAAAGAATTCTCGCTTATAATAATTTTTTCAAAACCTGCGGCATCATATCCAAGGCTATTTAATAATTGATATTGATTCCCGATTTTTTTATCAAGTGGTAAAGAATTATATTTTTGAGATATCTTATATTCATTTTTGGTGGAGGGGGCATTCATTAATAACTTACTGTGTGAATTTTCAATTATAGTTTCTCTTGAAGAATTAACTATTTCCGTATTTGTTTTTTTGATTTTGATTTCATCAAAAGAAATTATTTTTAATGCATTTTTGTTATCTTCTTCATCATTTGTAATGCTGTTTATATACAATATTACTATGGCAAATATCCACAAAAATAATACAAAACAATATAAAAAAATCGCAATTTTTTTATATTTAGGTTCCGGAGAACTAAGTCCGGGCAATCTGCTTAAAAATTCTTTTATTTTTTTTATTTTCTCCATAAATAATCAACCCGCTAATTCTTCAATTTTTTTATTGTCTGTAATTTTAACAGACAATACTTTAGATATTCCTTTTTCTTCCATTGTTATACCGTATAACACATCGCAAGTTGCCATAGTTTTTTTATGATGTGTTATAATTACAAACTGACTATTCTGAGAAAAATCTTTTAACAGTTTCAAAAACCGGGAAATATTCGCATCGTCTAAAGGAGCATCAATTTCATCAAGAATACAAAAAGGACTAGGTTTCACTTTAAACAAAGCAAATAATAATCCGATTGCAGCCATGGCTTTTTCCCCGCCTGATAACAGCATTATGTTTTGAATTTTTTTACCCGGAGGTCTTACATTTATTTCTATTCCTGATTCAAGAACATCAGACTCATCTATCAAACTCAGCTCAGCTTCTCCGCCTTCAAACAATTGTTTTATAATAACTTTAAAATTCTCATTTACTTTATAAAATGTCTCTATAAATTTTTCTTTTGCACGTGAATTTATTTTGTTTATAACATTCATTAAATCCTGTTCAGCTATTTCAAGATCTTTTTTTTGGGTATTCAAAAAATCAAATCGCTCCGATACTTCTTTAAATTCATCTATTGCGTTAATATTTACCGGACCTATAGATTTAATTCTCTGTTCTATTCCCCGAACCTCTTCTTTAAGTTCTTCGATATTTTTTTTAGAAAAATCATTTTTAATTTCTTCAGAAATTTTTTCAATCCACTTTTTTTGAATAAAATCTTCCTGTGTTAATGAATACCTTGAACAAACATTTTCAAAAATGCTTGCTATCCTTGTTTCTCGCTGACTTAAAGAAATTTCAAGTTCATGAATTTTATTTTGAAAATCATTTAATACTTTATAATATTCTTTGTTATTGTTTTCAATGTTTGATATAATACTTCCTTCCTTTTCGCGGTTTTCCTGAGTAATTTTTTTGTTTTCAACAAGCAAATCATGTTCTTTCATTTGTTCTTTCATTTCAATATTTACCAGTTCAATATCCTTTCTGATTTTTTCAATATTCTGCAAACATAATTCGCAATTATTTTTATTTTCAACAAGTCTAACCGAATATTCTTCTCCCAGTGTTTTTTGATTCAATAAAGTTTGTTTGATATTTTCACTTTTCTGATTC
>JAGOBX010000478.1 GCA_017999075.1 Candidatus Babelota bacterium
CAGCTATTAAACGTGAATCAAGACCTCCGCTCAGCATTATTAAAGGTTTATTCCCTTTTTGAAATCTGTTGTGTATAGCTTTTTCCATTAAATTATCACATTTTTCGATATAGTAATCTTCGTTTTCTTCCTTTTCAGATGTTGTCAGCAAAAAATCCCAATATGTCTGAAAACCGGTTTTCTCTGCTGAAATTTCTATAATTTCAGCTGGACGAATAACTTTAACCTGTTCCAAAAATGTCCGGTTTTCCAAAGGATACTCAAAAGATAAAAATTCTCCCATTCCTATGGAATCCATATTTTTTTTTACAAAAGGACATTTTAAAATAGATTTGATTTCAGGAGCAAAAACAAAATAATCTGAAGTATCTGCATAATAAATAAACCTGGTGGCAAACCTGTCTGTCATTATAATATACTTTTTTTTATCATTATCTGCGACAACAATAAGAAACTCTCCTTTTATATGTTTACATATATCTGTCCCAAAATTTTTATATAAAACAAACAATGATTTCATTTCATCTTTAGCATCATATTCTGTTACAGAATTCTTAATTGCATTCATGTCATATTCATAAATTTTTCCCTGAACAAAAAAATGAATATTTTCGAATTTTCTGTAATTCACAGTCTTATATTTTTCTATATCAATATACCCTATTGCTCCATTCTTAAAAAAAATTTGTTCTCCATAAAAATTTTTCTGATGGAACAAACAGTTCTGCATATTATTAAACAAATATTTGTCTACAGGGTTATCTTTTTTATTAATAATTCCTAATATTCCGGGCATTTAATATTCTCCTGTTTATAAAATTATGCAAATCAATCGGCAAATCTGAATCTGATAAAAGTCCATATTGCTTTTAATCCGTCCAAAGCTTTTATTTTTTTCCCTTCTTCTACTGATCTGGGATTATATGAAATCGGGGTTTCAATAATTTTAACTTTATTCTTAATCAGCTTGGCTGTAAGTTCATGATCAGTTTCAAATCCTTTTGTTTTAACGTCAAACTTCTTTATTATTTGAGAGGGATATATTTTATACGCTGTCAAAGTATCAGTAATCCATCTGCCGTATAATATGAACGCAAGCCACGTTAGAATATTATTCATAATAAACGGACCAAAACCCTGGCCCGGATGCATACCTGTTATATGCCCTAATCTTTTTTGTCCTAAAATTCTACTTCCATAAATCGAAATCAACTCATAATTTACGAGTTCTGATTTTAATTGTTCAAGCATTGGAATATAATCTCCAGGATCGTATTCCAGATCCGCATCCTGCACAAGTATGTAGTCTCCTGTTGATTCTTTTATTCCTGTCTGTACAGCAGCGCCTTTTCCCTTGTTTGTTTGATGTCTTATACACTTAATTCCGGGAAACTCATTAGCTTTTTCAAATGTTTTATCTTTTGAACAATCATCAACGATTATAATTTCTTTTTTAAACCCAATTGATTCAGTATCAATTTCCCTGATTATTTCAATAAGTTTTCCAATAAATTTTTCTTCATTATATGCCGGAACTATTATAGAAATTTTATTTTTTAAATCCATATTTTTCTCCAGAATCAATTTTTTACTGAACTTCCTGAGGTAAAATCTGCTTAATCCTATTTTTATGATATTCTATTTTCTGAACATTTCCAATATGATTGTATATAGCCAACAAATCCTGATGTGAAAACACAAAATCAGGATTAATTTTCAAAGCATTTTCATATTCCAGTATTGCTTCATTTATCTTATTTTTCATAAGATAAATCCTCGCAAGATTATGGTGCGGCTGAGGAAATGAATTGTCAAGTTCAATTGATTTTTTATAATGAAATTCCGCTTCGTCAAACATTTTTTCATCAGATAAAACCATCGCAAGATTATTGTGGGCTTTTACAGAATTCGGATTGAATTTCAAAATATGCGTAAAAAAAGAATAGGCATTTTTCCAGACATAATTCTGTTTAAAAGAAATATAACTGAAACTAACAATAAACAATAAAACTATGAAGTAATTCAAATGCTTTATAAATTTATTATTGAGAAAAACTAATATTTTTTTTTTATTTTCAAAAATCCCGGAATCAGGGTTTAAAACAGAAGCCGCAAAAATCCCTGCGGTCATTGCTACGCTTACCATTGAAAAATATAACCAGTGTTCCATTACAATATCATTTACAGGAATGATACCGCTCGTCGGCGCAAGCGCGAATAAAAACCATACAATACAAAAAAACAGCAATTTCCTTTTAAAAAATGACTTATAACTTAATATAAGCATTATTGTAAAGACTATAACGCCGCATATAACCTGAACCTTCATAAAATCAGTAAAAACAGTTACAGATTTTTCCATATATAACGGATATGGATAAAATAATAATTTCAAATAATAAAATAAAAAAACATAAAAAAAAGTATATATTCTTACGCTTAAATTTTCAGAATAAATATTAGGTTTATCATAAAAATCAAGCGTGTTATTGAAATTTAAAGCAGTTACTCTTAAAATAATATATATTATTAAAAAAAAAAATAAGCAGCACCATATTTGAATGCGCTGTTTGTCTAAAAAATATTGTTTCCATTTCAATTCCTGTTTTTTTAAAAAAACGATATCAAAAACAGGCAGCAAACAAAAAATCATAGCGCCGCGTTCTTTAGCAAGAATAGACAAAACCGAGCAGATAATTATCAAAAATAAATAACGGAACTTGTTTGATTCATAATACTTTATACAATAATACAGACTGCATAAAATAAATAATAACGACAGCGGATCCGCCAACCCGCAGGCAACTGCAATTGCTTCAGTCTGAACAGGATGAACAAGAAATACCATACTTCCTATTAACGCAGCCAATCTTCCCGTTTTAACATTAATCATAATTCTGAACATCACTATTGAACATAAAAAATGAGTTATTATTGAAACCAAATGATAATACAGAGGATTGGGCTGCGGCTGAAATCCGAATATCTGATTTATGCATAAATACACAACAAATGATAGCGGCCGATAAAAATTATCGTTAAATCCAATACTAGCTAAAACGCTGTTTTTAAATAAATCGGGGAGATACTTAAAATCAGTGATATATTTATTTCTTAGTATAATATGTTCATCGTCAAAAAAAAATTCTCCATTTAAAGCAGGATAATAAATTATTAATGCAACAATAAAAAATAACACAAAAACAAA
>JAGOBX010000479.1 GCA_017999075.1 Candidatus Babelota bacterium
AAATATTAATATCTGATGTGATAAGAATGGCAGGAGGGTTATCCCCATCAGCTTTAAAACAATTGTCAAAAATAGTGAGATCATCAGGAAAAGAAATTTTTGTAAATTTGGAATCGCTTCAATATAATGGTAATCAAGCTGAAAATTATGTGCTTCATCCCGGCGACAGATTAGTGATACCGAGAGTTAAAACAACAAGAGTATATGTTTATGGAGAAATGGATAAAACAGGAATAGTAAGTCTTGAAGATAATGCACCGCATATGATGAAATTATTATCTGTGGCCAGGGACAAATATTTTGCTGTATTGAGCAATGTGGTAGTAATAAGAGATAATCCTTTAAATCCAGGAAAACCAGTAACTTTTAATATTGATTTGAAAAAATTATTGTATAGACAGGATGAATCGCAAGATATAAAATTAGAAAATAATGATGTTGTTGTGGTTCCGCAAAGCATGATAGGTTCATTGGCTCAATTTCTTGACGAAGTATGGCCTACTGTAATAAAAGGGGCGGAAGTAATAGGCGATATGAAAGAAATTAGAAAAGGAAATTGGGAAGAAGTTGGCGGAGATGAAAATAATAATAATTAAGAAATATAATTAAATTTGATTAAGAGGTCATAACATATGTCTCAATATGAAATGAATGTCCATGATTATTTTCGAATAATCAGAAAACGTAAATGGGTTATAATATTAACAACTCTTGCAGTGTATATAGCTGCTATTGTTTACACGAAAATGCAGACTAAATTATATGAAAGTGTAGCATCAGTGATAATAGCTCAGCGTACTGTGGCAAATGATGTTGTATTTGGGACATCAGGAAGTATGGGTTCATATTTTGATTCAAAGAGGGCAATTGAAAATGCGAGTGAAATTATAGGCGGCAAGAGTGTTATGCTGCGTGTAATAAATCAATTGAATTTAATGGAGAAAAATGCGAATGTTCAAGATATAAAAACCATAATTGAAACTTTACAGAGAAGGATAACAGTTACCCCTGATCCTAACTCTGGCAGGATAAGTATAAAAATCACATCAAGTGAACCTGAAAAATCAACGAGAATAGTTAATGCAATGGCTGAAGCTTATAGAATAGAATCCGAGAAACAAGCCAGGTATTCAGAACAGGTTTTAGTAGAATATTTAAAAGAACAGCTTGAGATTGCAAAAGAAAGATTAGATCAGGCATATGGAGATTTGTTAAATTTCAGACAGCAGTATAGCGCTGAACTTTCGTCAGGAACAGGATTGAATCCTTTGTCTGTAGAAACAATGGTTAACCAGCTTGAAGAAACCGCGAAAAAAAGAATTGAATTTGAAAGACAAATAGAACTTTTACAGCAGAAAAGAAATGGAAAAGATATAGATATAACGAGATTAACAGCATTAATGAATGATAATGAATTAAAAACAATTCTTGTTGAACGTGATTCAGTAAAAAAAGAATTAGAAGAATTAAATCAAAAATATATGCCGCAACATCCTAAAATATTTTTAGCAAACGATAAGATGGTAAGGTTAAACGAAAAATTTGAAGTTGTACTTGATAATAAAATAAATGTAATAATATCAACAATGGAACAAAATTTAAATGATATATATAATACAGAAAATAAATTAAAAAAAGATATAGAATTATCAAGAATCAGAATTGCTAATTTGCCTCGTGTGGGTCTGGAAGAAAAAAAACTTGAACGGGCATATGTGGTAAGTGATGAATTGTATACGATGTTAAAGAAAAAACTTGAAGAAACCAGAATGCGTGCTGCGAGTGAAGTTGGAGATGTAAGAGAAATTCAAGAAGCGCAGGTTCCGAAAAAACCTATATATCCGAATGAACGGCAGAGCGCTCTTGCAGGATTGGTTATAGGATTAATTTTAGGTTTTGCATTTGCGTTTATAGTTGAAAGTATGGATACTTCAATAGGAACGATTGAAGATGTTGAAAAGTATATACAAAAAACTGTACTCGGGGTAATTCCGCATATAAAAATAGATTCTGAAAAAGTAAGAAAATTACGTAAAAGAATTGAAAGCGCCGGAGAAATATTTAATGAACGTCAAGCCAGACTTGTATCAATATGCGATCCTAAATCTCCTGTAACTGAAGCTTACAGAACATTGAGAACTAATTTACAGTTTGCATTGCCGAACAAAACAGGATGCAATACTATATTATTGTCAAGCGCCACGCCTCAGGAAGGAAAGTCTACTTCGTTAACCAATCTTGCTGTTATATGGGCGCAGGCCGGTAAAAAAACTTTAATAATGAGTTGTAATTTACGACATCCGTCAGTATATAAAATTTTTGGAGCAAAGAAAAAACCGGGAATAACCGATATTCTTGCCGGAACTATAACGTGGCGTGAAGCTATACAGGATCCAGGAATTGATAATTTAAGGATATTAGCTGCTGGACCATATCCTCCTAATCCTTCAGAGATTCTTCAGTCTCAAGAATTTGATGATTTAATAAAAGAATTGAAACAGGAATTTGAAATAATTTTATTTGATTCTCCGCCTATATTACCTGTTACAGATGCTGCTATAATTGCGTCGAAAGTTGACGCTGTTGTTTTGGTATATTTTGTTGGGAAAGCTGCAAGAGAAGCGTTAATGCGCGCTAAAATTCAGCTTGAAAATGTGAATGCAAATATAATAGGGGTTGTACTGAATGACATTAAAGCAGAAGGAAAATTAGCGTATACTTATTATTATCATTATCAATACAAATATTATGGAGTAAGAGATGCAAGTGAAGTATAAAATTAACATATTTATTTTATTGTTGTGCGTATTAATTTTAATTAATGTTGGGTGTAAGAATAAAGGAGGAACTTCTGCAAGTACAGGAAAACCTGCTTCTGAATCATCAAATAATAACGCTGTTTCTCAATTAGAACAATATGATGCTCCGAATTTGCTATCTATGGGTAATTCTGCTATTGGTGAAGCTATGTCAGAGGGAATCCCTGAATATTCTTTTAATAAAGCGCTGAATTATTTTTATCAAGTTGTTACTAAATTTAGCGATTCTTATGAAGCTGTTGAAGCTCAATATAATATTGCAAAATATACAGAAAAAAAAATTAAATTGTTAAATATGAGGGAAATTGAAATACGAAAAAAACAAAATGTGGAAAAATCATTGGAATTTGAAGAGTTAAAACCTTTTTTACAATCATACATT
>JAGOBX010000031.1 GCA_017999075.1 Candidatus Babelota bacterium
AATGAATACAGCTCGCGGATTTTATCCGGAATTTCATTGAGAAATTCTGAATTTAAAGAACTGATATTTTTTATTGCTGAAATAAATTCATCCGGAATTTCTGTTTTTGCGGGAGGTATAGGATAATTTAAAGATTTTGCAATATGGACAAAAACAGGAATATCTGAATAAACTACAGGAATTTTATTTGACAATGCTTCAAGAAAAAGAAGACACAATCCTTCGTATCTTGAAGAAATTACAAGAATATCGATTTCTTTAAAAAAAGAATTGATATCTTCAACATATCCGTGAAAAATAACATTATGTGTTTTATGAAAAATGCTTTCATCAATAATACAGGCAGCATTAAATCCGGCTATATGAAATTCCGCATCTCCGCCATTGCAGGAATATTTTTTTATAATTTCGAAAAAAATGTCGAATCCTTTTTTAAAAAAATCAGGCCTTCCTGCCCAACCGATTTTTAATTTTGAGTTATTTGATTTTTTTCGTTTTTCTGATTTTCCTGATTCTATTCCTGGAGACAGATAGATTGATTTTCGAAATAAAAGTTTAGTCATTAAAAAATCTGAATAGAACAGGTTTGAATGAAAAAAAAACAGAATAGTTTTATCAATATGATAGTATATTTTTTTTTTGAATTTTAAGAATGAAGGCATATATTCGGAATAATAATCGTCATGAATTATTGATGTTGTTTTAATTTTGAATAGCGTTAAAAACATCAGGAAGAATGCAAGAAAATTTGAATAACAGTCATTTGAATGAATTAAATTGATATTATGTGTTTTAATTATTTTTTTTAAATTAAATAAAGTTTTGAAAAAGTTTTTTTTTTCGTTTGTTATAAAAAATTCAGAACCTGAGTTCAAAGAAGAAGGAGAAGCGATGATATACGGATATTTTTCCTCAACCAGTATTTTACTGAGTTTTTTTATAAAAATTTCCTGACCGCCGTGTCCGCCGGGATTCAGATTTAATGTAGAAATAAATAATATGTTCGGCTTCATTCATTTCCGGATCAGACTGTCATATTTTGTTTTATAATATTCTGATTTATTTGAATCGTTAAGAAAATTATTATAAACGCAATAAAGATTGTAGTAAGAATCAGGGTCAAGAGGATTGATGGAAATTGATTTATTGAAATTGTCTATCGCATCTCCGTATTTGCCGAGTTTTATAAAACATAATCCGATATAATTGTATATATTAAAATTCATATTATCCTGTTCAAGGGCTGACTTGAATTCTGACAGTGAAGTTTCGAATTCTCCTTTTTCATAAAATAGAATACCTGTATTGATTCTTACTTTAACATTCCAGAAATTGAATTTTATAGCTTGTTTAAAATCATCGAAAGATTCAAGATATAATTTTTGTTTTAATTTTATTACTCCTGTTTTATTGTAATAATCTGATTTCACTGAATTGTCTCTTATTTTTGAAACGTCGATTGTTTTTAAAATATTTTCAGCCGCTGCAAAATCTTTTTTGTCAATATACAAATCTGCAAGAAACATTTCTGGATTAAAGTTCTGTGTATCAGATTTGAGCGCATTTTTGAAATATTTTTCAGCATCATCAAATAAATTAAGTTTTTTATATATGATTCCGAGATTCGTGTTTGATTCTGCCATTGACTTGTTAAGGTCAGCAGATTTTTTATAATACTCTATTTCTTTTTCAATTTGATTTTTTTTTCCGTAAATATAAGCTAAATTGAAATATATGTCAGCATCGGTATTTTTTAAATCTATAGCTTTATTTAGAAAAGTTTCGGCTTCTTCGTATTTTTCCGATTTAATAAAAATAGTAGATAAGATTTTATAAACATTCAACAGATATTCTTTCCGTTTTTCAGAATTTGAATCTTTTATATTTACAGATATTTCTAATGCTTTTAAAGCGTTTTGCCAGTCTTTTTCCTGGAAAATGTCATAACTGCTTTTTTTTATTGCGTGTCCGTATAATGAATCTGAAAAACCTAAATAAGATTTGGCGCTGTTTCTGCTTTTTAATATTACTTTTTGGTAAGTCTTAGCTGCTTTTAAATAATCGCCGGTTTCTTCGTATTTTTGCGCGCGTTTGAAATCCTTATAAGCGCATCCGCTCAATAAAATTGAAATTAAAAAAAATATAATAAACAACAAAATATATTTATTCATAACAATCATATATCCTTTTTATTTATCTGATTTTTTTTGATGATCTCCGTCTTGAGTTAATCCGGTAGAATTTTTGTTAAGCCATATTTCATCAAATTCTTTCCATTTGATTTCTCCGTTTTCATCGTAGAAAGTACAGAAATCTATTTCTTCTCTGACTTTGTAAGTTAAATTTCTTATATTTATTTCTATGTTCGTGAAAATTTTTTCTTTTGCAAATATATAACCCTTTTTATTTTCTCTTAACTTGACCTGAAGACGCTGCAGCTGGTTTGTAAGTTCTCTGAGTTCAAGAGACATTTTTTGATACCGCTCGGTAAGTTTTTTTAACAAGTCTTTTTTTTCATTTGATACTGAGGCTTCGTTACCTTTAACTTCATTTACCAGTCTTTGTAAATTTAATCTGGTTTGCATGTATTCGTTTTTTAAAAAATTCAGTTTTTCCTGGACTATTTCAAGTTCTTTTTTCACATAAGGATCATAGCCTACTTCGATAGTTGTTGCAGTTGCAACTTTTGATCCTATGTTTTTACAGGCAATAACAGTTCCTGCCCGATATTTTCCGCCGCAAATTAATCCTTTTTTCCCTTTCAAAACAATTAAATCATTTTTAGCAATAACATTAGAATGCATAATTGAATCAGTAATGATTATACTTCCTTCTGATTCTATGTTTGCCTGTTCTATAAATTTGGCATAAACGTTTCCTTTTGCCCGTATGATTGCTGAACCTTTGCCCTGCACTCCTGCTTTTATATTTATAGTTCCTTCCGCTATTAATTCAGCAGCTTCTACAGCGTTTACTATTATATCTCCGGTTGCTTCTACTTTAAATCCGTCTTTTACAGCTCCTTTTATAATTACTGTACCGAGAGAAGAAATATTGCCTGTGTTATAATCAACATCTCCGTTTATCTGATAAACATCTTCGACTTTAATAACATTATTGTCGAACATTACCCATCCTTCAATTTCCGCAAAAAATTTTAATCCGTCATCGGATATCCTTACGTTTTTACCGGGTTTAATCGGGATTTCAGGCGGCGGCGGAACAGGAATATCGTTTCCAAAAACATCTTTACCGGATTCTCCGGGAATACCTTTCTGAATTACAGCCAGCATTTGGCCTTCTATTACATTTACTATGGATGATATGGATTTGAAATCGATTTTTTCATCGCCGATCTCATTTTTATTTGCAGTGTTTTCAAATTTTAATTCTACTTTTGGAGGCACAGGCTGACTTACAGGTTTTCCCTGCGCAACTTTAATTTTATATTCTTTACTATTTTGTTTTGAAAATGATTCGATAACTTCTTTTGTGGAAATATTTTTAATATCACGCTGCTGTAAATCATGTTCGATTTCAACTATGTTAGGATACACCCCTCCTTTTTTAGGTGGAATTATTTTTATGTAAGCTTCGAGTTTATCAGGGGATATTTCTATATCAAATTTTCCGTCCAGTTCAAGTTCCGGCTGCCGCGGTCCTATTTTTTTTAATTCTCCTTCCTGATTTTTTACAATTTCTTCGATTTTTTTTCTGTCAATGTCTCTGTGATATTTTTTTGTTTCAAGCATTGAATGTATATCTTCAATCTCTACAGTTTTTCCGGTCCCCTGTGGTTTTGTTACGCTCAGCATTAATCCGTCAACAGTATTTTTTAATTCGATTTTTCCATCAACAGGTTTTTCGTCGATCTGCATTACTTTTTTTGATTTTTTTCTTGTTACTTCTAGTATATAATCTTTTTTTCCAAATCCCAAAACTCCTTTTGATCCTTCCTGAACAATTTTATATTCAAGTTCTGATGGAGGCAAACCCAGACTTTTTCCTGCTTTTTCAAGACATTCTTCTATAGTTGAACTAAGCACCTGTATCTTTTCTATTGATACAACCTGCATAGCTTTTTTTCTTACTGCCGCAGGATTTTCCCCTTGTTTAACTTCGAAAAATGCTATTTTATAGTCGTTGTCAGTTTTATTTATAGTGATACTTGTCATTTTTTCTTTTGGCAAGTCAAGATAGTAACCTGCTTTTTCAGATAATTCATTCAGAGTCTTGCCTTCGCCGATAAAACTTCTTCTTATTTTTTTGTAATCGACAAAATTAATTTTGTTCTGGTCAAGATCAACCTTTTCAGAAAAATTTAAAGAAAGAGGTTTCCTTGAAAGTTTTTCCGCAATTACAGCATTATCTTTAAGAATAAATGAAACTTTATGCATTTCTTTTTGAACGTTATAAAGCTGTTTGTTTAAATAAATATTGATTCCAGGATAAATTTTTTCTTCCACATTGATTCTTGAATCTTTTCGTTCTGCTATTTTTTCTTCTGTTTTTTTTATCATATCAAGAATTTTTTTTTCTTCTTCTTTTAAATTGTTTTTTTCTTCTTTTCCATCGTCCAAATCTTTTTGTTCGGTTTCAGTTAACTGCCCGTTAGCTTTTTTTACTACGAAAGAACTTAATTTTTTATCCAGATCAACAGATCTGTTTTTTATGTATACAAGCCGTTCCTGGCCTTTTTCAAGTTCGTCTTTTTCATCTCCAAGAAGACCGGCTGTAATATTTGTTGTTGTAAAATTTTCAGAACCAAGCACCTTGCAGTTTAAAAAACTTCCTACCGAACACGACCCGCCGACTATTATTTGTTTTTTGCCTACTAATTCAATGCAGTTATTTGCTGAAATATTACTGTTTACTATTGCTTCTTCAACAATAACATTGTTCCCTGCGCGTACATTTGAGTTTTCTATAAACCTTGAATAAACAGATTCTTTAGAAGTTATTTTGCTTTTCCCATGAGAAGTAATTCCGTTCATAAAGTATATATTGCCTTCCGCATAAATGTCAACATCTCCGATGTTTTGTTCTATATATATATCGCCTTTTGAACGTATTTTTATTCCATTAGCCACTTTGCCTTTGATGTATACGGATTTATCATAATTAAGCTGACCGACACCGGCGGGTATTTCTTCATCTATAATATCCATTTCTTCAACTGTCAGATATCTTCCGCGCCATGAAACAATTCCTTTAACAGTTGAATAAAACCTGGAAAAATCTTCTGTCATCACAACATTTTTTCCGGGATAATACACAACTGAATTATTTATAATTCTCTGCTGAACAAGCAATAACTGGCCGGGAAGCACAAATTCAAGCATTGCGATTTTTTTGAAGATTTCCGCCGGAGACGTTGTAAGAAGGTTGGAAGATAAACAATATGTTACGCTTTTTGACTCATCATTTTTATTTTCTTCAGAGTTCCCGTCTGAATCCTGTTTTTCTTTAGAAATTCCGCTTTTAGTTTTTTGTGGAGTTTGCTGATATATATTTTTTTTTGTGTTTCCTACTAAATCTTCAAGTTCTTTATCGATGTTATCAAATGTTTTATCCAGATCTTCAAAATTTAAATCATGGTCAGATATATTTACTTTATCGCTCAATTTTTATACTCCTGTACATAAAATTTTGTTAAAAAATTTATTTTAATTAACTTGTTTTAATGATTTTGATATTTTTATAAATCATTTTGCGTTTTCTATTTCAGATGAATTTATATATATATTAAACACTGTATTTAAACGCGTAATATTGAATATCTGCGTGATTTCTTTGTTAGTTTCAGGTATTAATAATTTTATGTCGCCTTCGTTAAGTCGTGCTTTTTTCAGAGCGGATATCAGGATTCCGAGACCTGAACTGCATATAAGATTTATTTTTGTGAAATCAATTACTATATTAAAGTCAGATTTGTTAAAAGATTTTTCTATTTTTGATTTGAAATCTTCGATATTTGATGAACTGATGTTTTCTTCAAGTTTGATTAAATTCATTTTAAATATCCCCCATTATAAAAAATACTTAATTATTTCTACACGTCTTCCATTTAAATAGAAGTTTAACTCATCAAAATATATTTTTGTTAAATATATCCCTCTGCCTGATTCTTTAAAAATAAATTCGTTGTCTGTAGGATCAGGCAGATTTTTGTAATCGAACCCTTCTCCGTTGTCCGTAACAATCATTTGAAATTTATCCGGCTCTATAGATAGAACAATATTAACCTTCTTTTTTTCGTCATTTTTATTTCCATGAACTATCGCGTTTAAAATTATTTCATTTGCAGCCAGCATGATTGAATTTAAAATATCTGTTTTTTCAGGATGAATGATTCTGAAAATTTCGGTTATATTATAACAGACAGCTCCAACTAAAGATACTCTTGAATCAATATCAATTGAATAACGTAACGCTGAACCTTTTAATATTTTAATCCTGTTTTCATAATTAATTCTTATAGGTTTTATTTTATTAATCTCGGCAGTTAAATCGTCTACGTCAAAAGGTTCAATGAAAAATGAAACTGCTCCGTTTTTCAATATTTGTTTTATCAATTTGACTTCAAAACTCTTTAAGATTACTATTAAAGGAATATATAAACAATTTTTGCTGATATATTTTATTAAATCGTCGCTTTCATAATGATTGTCCGAAATATAATTCAGTTCTGATATTATCAGATCTATATTTTCGTTTTTTAGTATGTCGAAAGACTGGTTTAAATCATTTGCTATAAACGGTATTGCGTTATTCTGAAGAATATACGCGCTTAGAAAATTTATAAGTTTTGATTTATTGGACGTTATTAAAATATTTTTTCCTGATATATTCATTTTTTTATAACCGTGATTTATTTACATATTGAATAATTTCATTTCCTATTTCCCATATAGGAGCAATTTTATCAGCAAGGTTTTCTTTAACTACTACTCCAGGCATTCCGAATACTACTGCGGATTCTTCAGATTCTGCCATTATATACGCACCTTGTTTTTTTAGTTCCCGTATAGCCAGCAATCCGTCATTTCCCATCCCTGTCATTATTACACACATAATATTTTCAGGTTTAAAAACTTTGGCAGCGGCAAAATACATATCATTTACAGCAGGTTTGAATAAATCATCTTGTTTTGGCATTCTGTGTTTAACAATTATATTGTTATTATGTTTTTGAAAATCTATCTGATATCCTGCCTGAGCAACAATTCCCAATCCGGGTTTCACAACATCTCCATCTTGAGATTCTTTTACTTGAATTTTAGACAAATTATTCAATCTGTCAGCAAGCGATTTTGTGAATCCTACCGGCATATGCTGAACAACAATTATCCCGACAGGAAAATCTGAAGGTATTTTTTCAAAAACATTCTGTAATGCAGGAGGTCCTCCTGTAGAAGTGCCGATAAGACATATTTCAATCCGGTTCGATTTATGTTTTTCAGGATATGATGATACCTTTGCCTGTTCTTTAACAATCTGCCGAACAGCAGGTGTTTTTGCATCCGGAATTTGTAGCGTCGATTCTTTTTGTAAACTTTTTTCGAGTTCAACTTTTTGTTTTATAACGCTAAGTTTAGATAAATTTATTCTGGCTGCAGTCTTTATTTTTGAATGAATTTCATATCTCAGCCTTTCAATGCTTTCAAGTTCTGCTTTGGAGGGTTTTGTAATAAAATCTACGGCGCCGATATCCATGGCTTCAAGAGTTACATCGGCTCCTTCTGTAGTAATTGAACTGAACATTATGACCGGTATTTTTTTAGGCAGAGCCATTATTCGTTTTAAACATTCTATTCCGTCCATATTGGGCATCTGAACATCAAGCATTATTACATTAGGCTGAAATAACGGTATTTTTGACATTGCATCAATTCCGTCGCGCGCTGTTCCGCAAACAACTATTTCTTCAGATTCAATAATTTTTGTTAATGTAACGCGCATAAACGCTGAATCGTCAACTATTAAAACTCTTATTTTCATATAGAATCCTCAAATTATTTTTTTATATAACCTAATCCGTTTTTAAACTGTTTCATTTCGAATGCAACAGAAAATTTAAACAGCGATTCAGAATGACCTAAAAAAAGTACTCCGCTTTGATTTAAACTTTTATACATACTGTTTACAACTCTTTTTTTTATGGAATCTTCAAAATATATTAAAACATTACGGCAGAATATAACGTCTACATTTTTATATTTCATATATCCAAAATCATCAAGCAGATTGAATCGTTCAAATTTCACCTTTGATTTTATCTTGTCGACAAGCTGATATTCGGAACCTGTTTTTACAAAGTATTTGTCAAGATATGTTTTATTGGCAGTTCGAAAAGAAAATTGTGAATAAACTGCTTTTTTTGCCAATTCAAGAACTTTTAGAGAAATGTCTGTTCCAATGATTTCGTATGTTATATCAGGCCGTATCAGATTATTTTCTAAAAGTTCAATGGCGATTGTATATGCTTCTTCTCCTGAAGAAGATGCGGCAGACCAAATTTTTATATATTTTTTGTTATTTCTGATTAATTCGGGAATTACTTCATCAATTAAAATTTTTATTTGACCTGTTTCCCTGAAAAAATAAGTTTCATTTGTTGTTAGTATATCTGTAATATTATCGAATTCAGCTAACCGCTTAGGATCATATTTTAAATAATAATAGTATTCCTTAAAATTTGTAAAATTCAATTTTTTCAGACGGGGAGATAGCCTGTTCTCAAGAATATATTTCTTTGAAATATCATAATGCAGCCCGCAGAATTCATTAATAGTATCGCTGAGTAATTTGAATTCTTCATCTGTAATATTAATTTTACTGTTGATTTCGAACATTTTATTTCCTGAACATATATAAATATATTATACTTATACTTTTAAATTTTTTAAATTAGTTAACACCTTTTTTGCTGTTTTGATTATATTTTTATCCGGATAAGCAATAGGGTACAAGGCTGTTAAAAATTTTTTCCGTTTTAGATTATCCATACATATAATTATTTCATATTTTACCGGAATAGAAACATGATTTATTGTTTTTATTAGAAAATCGTCGAACATATCTGATTTGAGATTTGCAATTAATTTGATTATTATCAATTGTATTTCTTCTGCAATTTCTGTGAAATTTTGGCAAAAATTCATCAGGTATTCAGCAGGAAATTTAAGTAGAGAATGAAAAATATGTTCTGAAAATTCTTTATTTAAAGAATTTTCCATTAAAAAATTAAAACTTTTTTTGTTTTTCATGTTACCCATATTTTTAAAAATTGTTGAACATATCAGGTGATCGGACTGATTTTGTGCAAATAGATTTATTAATATTTCAGTATGAGTTTCTTTGCCCAACAAGCTTAATGCTTCAATTGCTGCAGTTTTTATGCGCCAATTGCTGTCGTAATTAAGCATATCAATAAAATTATTTATGCATTCATTATAATTTTGAACTATACAGTATTTTATTGTTTCTACTCTTACGTCCAAATCATCGTCTTTCAATAATTTCAGAACAATGTCTAATGGTATTTTCTGATTTATTTTTGATATTGCAGATAATGCGGAAATTTTAACGATTCCAATAGGATCGTCTAAAAGTTTTATTAAATTTTGCGTTATTGACGAATCTCCTATTTCGCCCAATGTTCTCAGAGTGAAATATTTTATCCACATATTATCGTCATTTAAAAGATTCAATAATATGGGAATTATTTTTTTGTCATTAATTCTCGTTAGAGCAGTTACTATATGTTCTTTTATTTCGTTATCAGGTTCATTCAAAAATTTTACTATCAGATCAATCCCTGTTTTGTCGCTTATATAACTTATCGCGTCAATATAAGCAATTTTAATTTCTTTCGACTCGAATACATCAACTTCTTTAAGAATTGAAATATTGGCAGGATCTCCTATGTATCCAAGAGTTTTTATACATCCCTTTTTTGTATACAAATTATTTGATTTAATATTTGTTTTACAATATTCTATAACTTCATTATTTCCTATAATACTTAATGCGCCGACTGCTGCAGAATGCAGAGATTCATTATCGCTATTTAAAAATTTTACAATCAATCCAACCGAACTTTCGCAGCGCAGCCATCCTAAAGAATAAATTATTTGTTCTTCTATTTCTTTTGAATCAGGGCTTTTTAACAGATTCATTAAAAATTCAGATTCTTTTTCTGAACCTATAATTCCAAGAATTTCTATTATAACGCGTTTAATGGTTAAAGATTCGGTTTTATGAAATTCTTTTATAATGTCAGATATAATAGAATACCCTATTCTTATAAGCATTTCACGGATTTTATCTTTGAAATCAGGATCTTCAATTAAAATTATAAGTTCGTGGGTCAATTTTATATTATCAATCCATCCTAAAATTTGAAGAGCATCATTTTTTAATGACATATCCGTAGTTTTTAAAATGGATATTAATTGTTCGTACCGTTCGTATTTTTTAAAAAATTGACGGCAGATCCCTTTAATAAGTTCGTAATTGTTTTTATCTTCGCCTGATTTTGATGATTTTTTGTAGATGTTTGCTATTGCAGCAACAATTTTGGAATTTACTTCTTCGTCAGTATCAAAATATTCAAGTATAGAATTTATTGATATATCAGCTCCTATGTTGCCGAGCGCATCAATGCATAATCCTCTGATCATTTCGTCTTCAAGAAAAGACATTAGCTGAGGACAGGCTTTCATAGAACCTATTTTACCAAGGGATTCTATTAATATTATTTTTAAATAGATGTCTTCCACATCCAGCATTGACAACATGATATCAACTGATTTTTCGGAACCTATATTTCCTAAAGCTTCAATTATCGCATATTTTACGTTCATATTATTTTCAACGCTCAAACGCCGTATTAAATCTTTTAAAGATATTGGAGATTTAATGAAGCCCAGTATGTTTGCCGACAGTATTCTTGCGTCAGGATCGCTGTCTGATAAATACGGAAGAACATATGGTATTGATTTTTTTCCGAAATGTATAAGCGCATCAATTGCAGTTGAATGAACGTCAATATGAGAATCTTTGATTATTTTACTTAACACCGGAAGACATAACGGATTATTTATTTTTTTGAATGCTTCAACTATGCTTTTTCTCAACCGCCAATTTTCAGATTCTATTTGTTTTGCAAGGTTCTCTATAACTCTGTTAATAATTGTGTGTTTATTTTCATCCGGCAAAACATTGGTTTTATCGTCTGTTTCTGTTTCTGCTGAAAAATCATTCCCGGCATTGTCCTCCGCAGAAGCGCAAAGTTCTCCTATCATATCTATTGCCTGGCGTCTTATTTCTTCATCTTCGGATTTTAAATTTTTTATAAAAATATCAAGTTCTTTCATTTTCTGCCCTTAAAAAAATATAATTTTTTAAATCAATTTTTATGAATTGCCGGATAGTTTCCGCCGATGATAAATTATGCGGATCACCAATCAGCAAAATATTAATTTTATAAGGATAATTTCTCCAGTTCTTTTTCAGAAAGCAATTTTTCAATATTCA
Source organism: Candidatus Babelota bacterium (assembly GCA_017999075.1). Taxonomy (GTDB): domain Bacteria; phylum JAGOBX01; class JAGOBX01; order JAGOBX01; family JAGOBX01; genus JAGOBX01. The sequence continues at coordinate 11,542 of JAGOBX010000031.1, forward strand.
ACAATATAATCAATCTATCATTAATTCTTGCGACTCCTTCTATATAATTCTGAGAAATTCCTGAAACTATAGACGGCGTAGGATCAATTAAATTTAATGGAATAGATATTACTTCTTTTACCTTATCAACTTGAAAACCTATTACTTTTTTTTCGATTTCAACAACTATAAACCTTATGTCTTTGGGATTTTCCTGATATTTAATTGAAAATTTTTTTTTCAAATCAACAACAGGCACTACTTTCCCTCGCAGATTCACAACGCCCTTTACAAAATCAAGAGATAACGGAACAGGCGTTATTTTAGTTGATTTTATTATTTCAATTATAAGCATAATATCTATTGCATATTCTTCTTTGCCGATATTGAAAGTTACAACATGTTTTGAATTTTCTTCTTTTTTTTCTGTGTTTTTGTTATTTGCAATTTCATTTTTTTTTGTTAATAATTGAGTTTCCATTTTTTTGATTTCCTCCGGATGAACTTATTTTTTGTTTTTAGCGTTTGTTATTACAGTTGATATATCCAATATCAATACAACTTGACCATCGCCAAGTATTGTAGCTCCCGCTATTCCAGGAGTAGAAACTATTTTATGATTTAAAGATTTTATAACTATTTCCTGCTGTCCCAGTAAATCATCAACTACCATAGCGATTTTTTCTTCAGCCAAACCTATTACAACTATGAATAACTTATCTTTATTTGCGTTTGATTCTATTTTAAATTGGTTGTTAAGCCGCAATATTGGAATTACACTGTTTCTTAATTTAATAACCTCATATTTTCCTTCAATGGAACCTATTTCAGACGCGCGGATTTTTACGCTTTCAATTACTGCAGCAAGAGGAACTGCAAATATTTGTTCGCCTACTTTTACGAGCAGAGAATTTATTATTGCAAGAGTTAATGGAAGTTTTATTGTGAAAGTGGTGCCTTTCCCGACTTTAGTCTGTATATCAACTATTCCGTTTATTTTAGAAATATTCGATTTTACAACATCCATTCCCACTCCTCTTCCGGATATATCGGTTATTACTTCAGCCGTTGAAAAACCAGGTTTAAAAATAAATTTTATAATGTCATTATCTGATATCATATTCGATTCTTCTTGTGACAATAATCCTTTTTCCAAGGATTTTTTTCTTATAACATCAGCGTTTATTCCTGCTCCGTCGTCTTCAATTTCTATTATTATATGATTTCCTTCGTGAAAAGCGTTCAGAGTTAAATTTCCTGCTTCCAGTTTGCCGGCAGCAAGCCGTTTTTCAGGTTCTTCGATTCCATGGTCCAGCGCATTTCGTATTAAATGTACCATAGGATCTCCGATTTCTTCAATTACTGTTTTATCAAGCTCTGTTTCTTCACCTTTAATTATTAAATTAACTTTTTTGTTTCGAGCTTTTGCTATATCCCTTACAACTCTCGGGAACCTGTTAAATACAGTGCCTATTGGAACCATTCTGGTTTTCATTATAGCTTCCTGAATGTCATTGGTAACCCTGCCGAGCTGCTCAGTAACAAATTTAAGTTTACTTTTATTTTCTAAAATATTTTCATCAAAGTTGTTTCCTATTTGTTCTACCTGGGTCTTGGCAATAAGAAGTTCTCCTACAAGGTTCATCAGAGTATCGAGTTTTTCAATATCCACTCTTACTGTCGCGCTTCCTGCTATAGAAGGTTTGCCGGATGTTTCTTTTGATGAGGATTGAACAGCTGCAGTTTTCTCTGTAGAAGATTGAACATTGTCGTCACTTGAAACCGGTTTGTTAACGTGAACCGGTTTATCAGCAGGGGAAGTCTGTTTTGTTTTGGGCAGTTCCTGGGTTTTTACCGGTTTTGAAATGGTTTTGATTTCACTTGCATTTTTACTGGTATCCGAAGGTTTATTGTTCTGCATAATTTTTTGTTGCTCCGTTTTAATATTAGTATTTTTGTTTTGGTTTTGAATTTTTGAATTTATTTCCGTTGTATTTTTTTTTGAAATATTTGAACGCACCGGTTTTATTTTTTTCTTTTTTGTACTGCCGGCATCAGAAGATGATTTTTTCGAAGAATAATTTTCTAAATTTGATTTGAAAACATTTATATCATTTTCAGCCAGTATTTTAATACAATCTTGAGATTTGTCGGCAAGCAATGATATTGTAGAGATATGCTCTTCTGATATAAAATACAATTTAATAGGCAAATCAAAATTTGACGGTTCGAAATAATCCAGCTCTATTATTTCATCAATATCAAAAAGTAATGCCGCAATTTCTCCGAATAATTCTATTTTTGATTTTAAAATTTCAAAATTATTCATATCTTCGTTGAAATCCTGTTTATAAAAGAAAAGGATTTCGTAAATGTTTTTGCTGTCGGCAATGGCTGATTCGAATTTTTTTATATCAACGTCTGATAGGCCGTAGTAAAACGGCTGTTTTAATGAATTTTCTGCAGATGACAGGTCTGCCGCATATTGTTGAGATTCAATTGATTCTTCGGGTTCATTGTTTATTAAATTCAGCAATTGAGATAAAACTTTATTATTTATTTTGGTTATTTTGTTGGTTTCAACAAGTTCCTGAACTGCCGCGCCTAATGCATCGCAATTTTTTAAAAGAAGATCAACAAGATTTTCAGTCATTTTTATTTTATCATTGCGCACTGAATCAATAGAATTCTCGAGTTTATGAGCAAATTCAGAAATTGGTTTAAGACCGAACATGTTTGATAATCCTTTTAACGTATGCATTGCCCGGAACATGGTGTTTATAAGTTCAGGATTATAATCGTTAATATTTTTTTCTATTTCAAGCAAACATTCGTTAAATTCATGGATATGTTCTATCGCTTCTTCCTTAAAAGAAATTATAATTTCAGGAGTGATGAATTCACCGTCAAAAGAAAGTTCAAACTGTATTTTTTCTTCTTCGCTGATTTCTTCTTTAACGCAGTCAGTGTTAACGCTGCCAGCACAGTCATCTTCATATATTTCAAAAATCTCAATTATTTGATTTAATGTTAAATCTAATTCTTTGTAAAATGATTTTTTTGTATTTTTTGAAGCAACAATGAAAATTATCTGAAGATCAAAATTTTTGCAGTCGAAAGATTCAAAAGACTGTAATGGCTCGTTCATTGAAGCTGACAATATTATTTCAGTTATTGATTCGAGTTTTTTATAGAACGTTATTAAAGATTTGTTTTTGTTAATGAAATCTTTATCAAGAAAAGTTTTTATAATATAAATATTATAATCGTTTTCAATAAAATGCTGAAGTTTTTCAACGTCGTATTGTTTGAATAAATTCATTACCTCTTTTGGTATAACCAGTTGTTGAAGATATTCTGTATACAATTCGTCAATGCCTG
>JAGOBX010000480.1 GCA_017999075.1 Candidatus Babelota bacterium
TTTGTTTTTTTTTCAATTTTATTGTTTTCTTTTGAAATTCATGGCAATTTTTTAATTTTTTTTATTTTTTTTCCTCTCAAATTTAGATTTAGGAGGCTCATACTGAAGCGGAGGTTTGATTTTTCTATACTTACCATATCCAACGACCAGTCCTGTGATCAAAAGTATAACAGCTAAAATAATTTTTGATGATTTAGACATTTTATTTTATTGCTCCGATTCTGTTTTAATAACAATAAGATTTAAAAAACTCATAAAAAGATAGAAAATAATCTTAAAAATTATTAATACAAAAATCATGCCTGTTTTAATCTTTTTAAATTTTTAATTACTAAACCCATAATAAAACTCTTATATTATCTATTTGATATGGATATTTTATTATATTCATTTACCATGTTTTTAATCCATTTTGTGAATAATGATTATTTATATGTTCCAACTCTGCATTAAAAAAGGATAAATATGTTCGTTTTTGAACATAAACTTATTGAAATAAAAATGTTTCACCTGAATGTTTATGAAAAATAAGAAATCCAAATAATAATTTTAAAATATTGATTTATATAGATTTATAAAATTTTGGATAATTTTGAATAATTTTGAATAAAAAGACTTTTTTATAAAAAATGGGTGTCTAATATTGAGTTTTTTTGAACATATATTTATTCAAACAAAAAACATATCACCTTACAAGTTATAAGAAAATAAAATAATACAAAAATAGTTTTTAACCTCAATCCTTCATGATTTATTTTATTAATCTTACTTTTGCGGTTAGAGTCAATTTTTAAAAAATGGAAAGCAATTTTGATCTTTTATTATAGAATAACTTTATAGTTTCGTATATTTTCTGTTTTATTAATGCCTGTATGAGAAAAAAAATTATTGCTGATAAATTTTTTCCCTTTCTTTTGACATACTTCTACTGTGTTTCTTTTTTTGATTATTAAATTTTCGGTTTTGTTTTTATTAAGTTATTTCAGCATTGAGCTATATTATTCCAAAGCCGCCAGAACTCCTCTTCTATTTTTCGGCTGCTCGTCAGAAATGTCAGAGCTATTCTTCTTGCATGAGACACTACTCTGCATGCCGCTGCGAATATTCGTCTTCGCAAACGCCAGATCCTTATTCTTCCGGATTCCTTATCATCTTTTGTGTCTGCCGTGCCGATTAGTTCTACGCCTCTCGCCAATGTGTATGCAAGGGTTCCAAGGGAATAAAAACCGGCATTGCGGGAATATTCCCGGCAAGGAGGATGATGCAGATCAAGATCGGAGAGTGCTGATTTATAATGATTCTCAAGCCCGCTTTTTAGAGAATACAAATGGAATATTTTTTCCACAAATGTATTCACGGTCTTTATATGATCAACATCGCTTTCATTCAAATTCGTCATTATTCCGCTGTAGCGATAAAACATTTCTCCTGTCAATTTTTTACGATAGCCTATCAATGTTCTTTTTTTATCCCAGCCGGCACATTGTATTGAACATATACAAAGCGCCGATTCAACTATCCTGTCTCTTTTATTTCCGCCTAATTCTTTCCATATCATCTGAGACTCAAGAATAGACTGAACCTGGCTCAATTTATTTGCTCCTACAACATATTTCATTTTTTCTGTTTCAAGCATATCTAAAGTCGGACCATCTCCATTAAGAGAATCAAGCATAACAAGAATCTTGTTTCTAAGAGGATTTGACTTCAGAAAATTTTCATTAACATACCCGAACAGATTTTTGAATGCGGTTGTTTCCCCATCTCCTTGTTTGCACAACTGTTCCGCAAACAACAAAGGACCGATGAAAAGTGTTGTCCACAAAACTCCATAACCTTTTCCTTCAATATATTTTGTCCCCTCACGACGATTGCTTCCCTCAAGAACGCTTCCGTCTCCCCAAAAAGGAATAAAACCCTCAAGCAGAAGATCGCTTACCTTTATTCGGGAAAAAATTTTCTTGTTTAAAAGCAGATTTGCATCTGCAAGAACCTTCTGCAATTCCTCTGAACCCAAACCTTCCAAAGCACGCCAAACCGTAACCTCTTCAGGAATTTCTTTCAAGCCCAGCAACTTTTTCAAAGCCTCATCTTCTCTTAATTCCTCTGCCGCATAAGTTCCGAACGAACCGCTCAGAAGTCCCATAATCACGCTTTTTATTATTGTCAGCCAACTATAATTCCCTTTTCGCTCCTGAAGATTTTGAATCAAATAGTTCCATAACGACAGACGATTGCCGAGACGCTCTGCAAGAGCCAGACCACCGAAAGAAGTTACATTTTCATCTTGAAAATCAATTTTGAAAATTTTATTTCCTTTATTTTGTAAACTATTCACCTTTAAGAGCCTCCATTTTGAGTTTTTTTTAATTTATTTCGTGGTTGGTCTAAATTAACATAACTCTAATGTTATCAAGGCTCTTAAAGGTTTTTGTCAAGTCTTATTTTGATTATTTTTAATCCCCTTTTTTAACGCTATGAAGGATTAAGGTTTTTAAAATATTGAATTATATGTGTTTATAAAAATTAAAGAGTATTAATGAAAATATTTTTTAATAAAATATGGGTGTCTATTATTAAATTAAGGCTATTATTAAGTTTTGTCTAAGATTAAGTTTATTTTTAGGGGAGAGATATAAAGGATTATTATTTGTTAAAGTTGCTTAGGGCGTTTTCTATGCTTATTAATGTCAAATCGATATCCGAATCTTTATGTGCCGCGGAAATGAACATACTCTCAAATTGACTCGGGGGGAAATATATTCCACGGTCCAAGAGCAGATGAAAAAACTTTGAATATTTATTAACATCTGACTTCAATGCAGATATATAATCAAAAACATCCGATTCTGTAAAAAATACCGTCATCATAGAACCAATTCTGTTGATTTTATGAGAAATGGAGAATTTTGTTAAAATTTCTGTCAATCCGCTTTCAAATTTTGCAGCAGTTCTTTCCAATGATTCATAAATATCAGAATTCTTTAATAACTGAAGTGTCTTTATCCCGGCTGCAACAGAAATTGGATTTCCGCTTAATGTGCCGGCTTGATAGACAGGCCCTAAAGGAGATATCAACTCCATTATTTCTTTAGTTCCACCATATGCCCCAACAGGCATACCCCCGCCAATTATTTTACCTAAAACAGTTAAGTCAGGTTTTATTCCATATAATTCCTGCGCTCCCCCGTAAGAG
>JAGOBX010000481.1 GCA_017999075.1 Candidatus Babelota bacterium
ACGCTATCTTGATGAAAAAGAAGGTAATTATTTAGGCGATTTGTGGATTGATGAAAATGTGGCTCCCTTATCTGCAAATCCATCTGAACGAGTTGACTACCCCACCCAGAAACCCGAAGCATTACTTGAAAGAATAATCAAAGCGTCATCAAACGAAAACGATATAGTCGCGGATTTTTTCTGCGGGTCAGGGACAACTGCGGCAGTTTCGGAAAAATTAAACAGAAAATGGATTACATCAGATTTAGGAAAATTTGCGATTCACACAACTCGCAAGCGAATGATAACAGTTCAGCGCGAGTTAAAAGAAAACAGCAAAGATTTCCGGGCGTTTGAAATATTGAATCTCGGAAAATATGAGCGCCAGCATTTTGTCGGCGTTAATCCGAATCTGCGCGAAGAAGAAAAACAAAAACAATTACAGCATAAAGAACAGGATTTTATTAATTTGATATTAAAAGCCTATAAAGCTGAAAAAGTAGATAATTTTAATTGTTTTCAGGGGAAAAAATCAGGGCGTATGGTTGCGGTTGGTCCTGTTAATCTGCCTGTAACCAGATTATTTGTTGAAGAGCTGATACTTGAATGCAGAAAAAAAAGAGTGTCGCGCGTTGATGTTTTAGCGTTTGAATTTGAGATGGGATTATTTCCTAATATTCAGGAAGAAGCAAAATCAAAAGGCATAGATTTAGCAATGAAATATATACCGCCCGATGTGTTTGATAAACGCGCAGTAGAAAAAAATCAGGTTGTATTTCACGATGTCGCGTATATTGAAGTGAAGCCGCATATTAAGAAAAACAGTATTGCGGTTGAGCTTACTGATTTTTCTATTTTTTATTCGCAGGATTCTATCAAGTCCGCGGAAGCGGGTTTGCAAAACGGCAAGAATAAAATTGTCGTTGAAAAAGGACAGATAATAAAAGTAGCAAAAGATAAAAACGGAATTATTACGCGCGAAGTATTGACAAAAAATTGGACTGACTGGATTGATTACTGGTCGGTAGATTTTGATTTTGAAAGTAAACGCGAAATTATCCGCGTGAAAAACGAAGCGACCGGCGAGTTTGAAGAACAGTGGACAGGCGATTATGTTTTTGAAAATGAGTGGCAGTCGTTCAGAACAAAAAAAGACAGAGCGCTTGAACTTATTAGCGCGTATAACGAATGCCCGTCAGGCAGATATAAGATTGCGGTTAAGGTCGTGGATATTTTCGGTAATGATACGATGAAAATAGTTGACATAAAAATATAAATACAAAGAAAGCGCAGCCCTCGTATTCGAGGGCTGCGCTTTTAATTTATAAGGTAAAAAAATGTGTGAAATAAAATGTTATATTGGAAAAAAAGAAGAAAGCGATATCCAAAAAATCAAACTTCGCATTAAAAATTATCTTGAATTGGATAATGTTAGTTTGCTGATTGGCGCTGGCGCGAGTTTTCATTTAGGCGCGCCAATTATAAGAAAAATTCCACAACAGATTATTGATGATATAAACAAAGATAAAAAATTAAATAAATTTTATGATGAAAAATTTAAAGCAATAAATAATTCAGAAATATCTTTAGAAGAATTCTTAAATTTTTTAATTGCAGAAAGATATTTATTACAAACGCAAAAAAAAGATACGGAAAATCATATAAAATTAATTTCAGCAATTCAAACAAGTTTATTCAAACTATGCAATACTCAGAATATAGAACTAAACAAAGACTATCAGGAAGATAATAACTTAAAAGAAAACCGCTATTTTTATCACGAAAAATTGATAAAAAAAATTCTACAGCGTCCGATTAATTTAAAGCGTATTAATTTGTTTACAACAAATTATGATCTTGCGTTCGACTATGCTTTTGATAATTTAGGAATCCATTGTATTAATGGTTTTTCAGGATTTCAGCGCAGATGTTTCAGACCTGAAACATACGATTATGATATTTATTATCCTGGAGATACTACAAGCGGAAAAGTTCACAGAGCAGAAAAAGTTATCAGATATTTTAAAATTCATGGGTCTTTATCGTGGGTAAATAAAACACCAACATCTGATAATTGGTATGGAATTGAAGAAATAATAATTGACAAAGAAAAACCGGATAATGAATTGGTTATTTATCCTTGCGCTACTAAAAAATCTTTTGCTTTAGATTTTCCATATTCAGAATTATTCAGATTATTTTCTCATAACATTAAACAAAGCCAAACTGTTTTATTTTGTTTAGGATATTCTTTTTATGATGAACATATAAACGATATTATTTTTCAAGCTTTATCCATTCCATCTTTTACATTATTTGTTATTGATTTTCAACAAAATGAAAATATCAAGAAGCTGATAGAACTCGACGACCCGCGAATTATTATTATAACCGGAGAAAAGGCAAAGTTCACAAATTTTGTATCTGAAATTTTACCGGATTTATACGAAGAAAAGGATACATTAAAAGTTATTGATACAATTAATAAATTAAAAGAAAACGCTTCAAATGAAATAAAAAATAATGAACCAAAAGACAATGGAGTTGTTTTTTAATGTCAGAAAAACAAATTGGACGGGTAATTTCGGTGGATAATTTCAGAGTGTTTATTCGATTGGACGATATTCTTAAAAGTTCACATAAAAGCGGATTTAATGATATTTATGATGTAGCTCGAATTAATTCTTATTTAGTTATTCCAGTCGGTTCGGATAGAATTATATCACTAATAACCAGAGTTACAATGCAGGAAGAAACTGAATTTGATAAAAGCAGTCAATCAATAACATTACCCTCGTCAGCCAGATTTATTTCAGCAACAATGTTAGGAACTATTGAAACGCGAAATGATAAAGAAATATTTATACAAGGCGTTTATAATTTTCCTGTACTTGATAATCCTGTATGGTATGTAACAGCAAAAGATTTAGATATTATTTTTGATCATAAGCCGGATGATAAAATTGAATTTGATAAGGATTATTACTTGCCGATAGGTAAATCTCCGTCATTTACTGATTATGATGTAAAAATTTGTCCCGATCAATTTTTTGTAAAACATGGAGCTGTATTGGGGAATACCGGATCAGGAAAATCATGCACTATTGCTTCGATTCTTCATTCTCTTTTTAAATATTCTTTTAAAGTTGATAATGAAAACGAATTTTTAGAAAATGCTCATTTTATCATATTTGATACGAACGGCGAATATAAAGA
>JAGOBX010000032.1 GCA_017999075.1 Candidatus Babelota bacterium
GAATTAATGGGATTTTTTTTAAATTCAATTTTATATTTATATTTTGATGCTGAATATTATAGGAAAACAGCAATAATGTGTTTTTTATTATTTCGTTTATATCTTTATCTTTGAATTTTATTGGAGTTGGTTTTGCAAATTCAAGAAGTTCTTTTACAACGTTGTTTATTCGGTCAATTTGCTTTAATATTATATCTATTTCTTTTAAATCTTGTTTTTTTAAATATCTGTTGTGAATTGTTTGAACCATCATTTTTATCGAACTGAGCGGGTTTCTTATTTCATGTGAAATACCTGCTGTTATCTGACCAGCAACAGCAAGTTTGGCTGTTTTTATCATGTTATCCTGAAGCTGTTTTATTTTTTTATTGTATATTTCTATTTTATCGAGAATATTGTTGAAACTGCCTGCAATCATTCCGAATTCGTCATTTTTTATCAGATTTATTCTGGGTTTAAAATTGTCAAAATTTATGTGCGCCAGAGGTTCAAGTATAAGTTTTAAAGATTCATAAATATCACGCGCAAGAAAAAAATAAATGATAGCTGCTATAATCATGCCGCTTATTACAAAAATTATTAATAAGTTGCGGGAATTACGTAAAAATATGTTTTCAGAATTTTTTGATAATGCCATTCCCAAACATCCCCAGTATTTATTGTTTAAAAATATAGGTTTTAATATAAGGTAATGTTTGTTTCCGTTTAATGTAATGTCATTGAAAAATATGTTTTCCCTATTTTTTAATTTTTTTAATGTGGAATTGTTTAAATAATCCAAATCATTATATGTGGCTATTATTTTTTTGTTTTCGTTATAGATTCCGTTTTCCATCCCTGTTAATAATTTGTTTTGGTCTACAAATTTTTTTGAAAATGAAATGCCGGCCATCAATAATCCAGTCAATTTATTATCAAAAAATATTGGCGCTACGGTCCTGATTCCGAAACCTGAATGCCCTTTTTCATAACTGACTCCTGATTTGCCGGAAAGCCCGTATTTAATTATGTCCTGGTCAACTTTCATATCTCCGTAAAAACCGGGATTGTGCCCGCGGATGAGAACTACTCCCTGCAGATTTTCTATTTCAATCAAATCAACAACGCCGAGATTATATATTTTTACTAATTTTTCTTTTAATGCAGAATAATTTTTGTTTAACAAGAAATCTTTAATTTCAATATCACAGGCGAGTTCTTTTGAAATTTTAAGGCAATATTCTTCGCGTATCCTGATTTCATTCGAAAATCCTTCAATAGTGTCTTCCATTCTTTTTTCTATTTCAAATTCGGATGATTTTTTTATAAGATTATACCCGAAAAAAAATGAAATTAGCGCAGGAATAATAACAATAAAAAAAAATGAAAAGAAAATTTTTAAACTTAATTTGTATTTTAAAAATTTAAACATCTGTATTATTATATTTTTGTTTGATAAAAAATACAACTTATTATAAAATTTTTACTTGTTTTTTTATATTGAAAACTTAAAAGAATTATATAAAAATCTTGATTTATTTAAGATATGGAGTAAAATAATTTGTATAGATTAAATTAATTAAAGTATATTTATACAGATAAAAAAAATGAATGAAATAAGAAAAGAGAATATATTTAATAACTCGTTAGTTAGCAAAGTTGGAAATCTTACTTCTGTTCTGGTGGAAGATAATCTTTTGAAAATTATGGCTAAAGATAAAAAATCAGAAGGAGAAGAAGAACTGAATGAATACCAGCGTTTTTTAAAAGAACGCCAGGGTTCTATTTATGGAGATATAATATTCAGTTTGACAGGGATCAGATTTGAAGAAAATGAAGCTGTTAACAGGTGGAATGATTTACTTAAACATAAATATGAAATTTCCACCAAGCTCGGTAGAAATGTTGGAATAAAAGTGTCTGCGATAGATTATTTTTATAACATTACAAAAGAACTCGATGATTTTACTGTTGTTGATAATAAAAATTTTGTCGATACCAAAATTAAAACTATTATAGATTTGCATACCGGTGCGTTTAATAAAGATTTTTTGATAAATTATCTTACTGAACTATGTAGCATAGGGAAACTTAAAAATTATGTTTTTTCTGTTTTGTTTTTTGATTTGGACAATTATAAGAAATTTAATGATACTTTCGGGCATATATTAGGTGATTATCTGCTGATAAGCCTTGTGAATTTTATTAAAAAAAGATTGAATGAACACGATTTGATATTCAGGTTTGGGGGAGAAGAATTTGTTGTTTTTTTTGCTAAACTTGATAAATCTGAAGCTTATAAGAAATCGGTGGAATTATGCAGAGATATAGCTGAAAATAATTTTCAGGATGAATTGAAAACATGCAATCCTGTCCATATTACTATAAGCGACGGACTCGTAACATTTCCTGAAAATGGAACAGATCCTTTTGAACTTCTTGAACTTGCTGATGGTTATCTGTATAAATCAAAGCGGTTTGGTAAAAATAAGATACTTATAGAATAAACTTATGTTTAATGTTTCTGAACAAAAAGAAAAATTTTTATTTGAAAAAATGAGTATGCTTGGAATTAGTGAATCTGATATTGAAGAAACTTTTGTGAAATCTTCAGGACCAGGCGGCCAGAAAATAAATAAAACTTCCACTTGCGTATGTTTGATCCACAAACCTACAGGAACTATTGTCAAATGTTCATCATCAAGGCAGCAATCGCTTAACAGGTATTATGCCAGGCAGATTTTGGTAAAAAAAATAGATGCCCTGGTTAATGGAAAAATAAGCGAAGAAAAACGTAAAATAGAAAAGTTGCGGAGACAGAAGTATAAACGTTCAAAACGGGCTAAAGAAAAAATTCTTGCCGACAAAAAACATAAAAGTAAAATGAAACAGAACAGATCTGTTATATCCATTTTTTCCATTTGAAAAATTGGTAGGTGCAGCCGGCAATTCCTGCTGAAATAAGCAGAAATATTAAATATTGAATTAACCAGCTGTCAGAAGACGCTCCGGTTATCATTGACCATTCCGACATTCCTCCTATTCCTGAAAGCAGAGTTAACGGCATGAATATAGTTGTAATAAATGTCAGGCGTTTCATAACTTTGTTCATTTTGTATGACGAAATAGATAAATGCGCGTTTAATGTGTCATTCCCCATTTCAATATAATCTGCAAGAATATTTCTTATTCTTTGAAGATTATTGGTTAAATCGTTAAAATAAGCTATACTCTCATTTGAAAAATATTTGTTTTCAAATTTCATAATTTCGTTCATAACTGAAAGTTGAGGTATTAACACTTTTTTTATGATTGATAAACTTCGTTTTAATTTATAAATATCATTTATAGTATCGTGTTCCGTAGAAGTTAAAACTTCATTTTCCACTTCATTTAGCTTTTTATTGATACTTGATAAAACAGGGTAATAGCTGTCAACTTTAGCAGTTAAAATAAACGCTACCAGAAAATCTATTCCTTTGATCAGGTTTTCATCGAGATTAAGCAGCTTTGTCTTTATGTCGTCTAAATGCTGAATAGGTTTTAAGTGATTGGTTACCAGAAAATTTTTCCCCACAAAAAAATCGAGTTCCCATGTTGCAGTTCTTAATTCTTGTTCATGGTAAAACAAAGAATGAAACACTATAAATAAATAATTTTCATATTCGTCGATTTTGGGGTGATCGATAAATATCCCGCAATCTTCAATTGTTAAAGGATGAAAATTAAAAAATTGTTCAAGAATTAAGTCTGATTCGTTTTTGTTTGCTGCATTTAAATCTATCCATATAAATCCTTTTGCGGGTGGATAAATTTTTTTTAATTCGTCGCATGAAATTTTTTTTGCCGAGTCGCCGTTATAATATGTTATATCAATCATATTTTAACTTTCTTAAAATATAATTTGATTAAAAAATATTACTGGGTTTATAAATAACATTTTCATTAATAGAAGCAATGTCCGGGCAGCCTGTTAAGAGCATTGATTTTTCGAGTTGTTTTTTTATATCGTCAATATACATTTTCACTCCTGTTTCTCCACCGCCAACCGCATAAATAATTACAGGTCTTGCGATAAGAACTGAGGATGCCCCTAATGCTATTGCTTTTAAAATATCTTCACCTGTTCTGAATCCGCCGTCAACAAGAACAGGTATTTTATTATTTATTATTTTTATTATATTTGGAAGTATTTCTATAGTTGAAGGAAGATTGTCTATTGTTCTGCCCCCGTGGTTTGATACTATTATAGATGAAGCTCCGCATTCTAAAGCTGCTTCGGCGTCTTCTTCAGACATAATACCTTTTAATATAAAATTCAATCCGGAATTTTTTATTAATTGAGATAATTCCTGAATTCCCCGCGATTTGGTTTTATTTCCTTTCATAGACATTGTGGTGAACATCAGCGCGTCAACATCAATCCCTATAGTTTTAACAGAATATTTTTTTGAAAGTTCGATTCTTTCGTAAAGGTCCTTATCATAAAATCTTGGTTTGAAAATAGGAATAGCCCATCCTCCGAATTCGCTTATTGCCTGAAATATTGTTTTATATTTGTTTGTGCTGGCTCCGTCTCCTACAAATGCTATTGTTCCTGCTTTGCATGCGCCGCCGATAACATATCTTGTGTAATCAAGTTCAGATACACATCCGTTTAGATTGGTTACTGCTCCTGTTACAGGAGCTATCATAACAGGAAGTTTTAAACTGTATTCAAGAAATTTTACAGAAGTATCTATTTCATTTATTGAATGAATAACACGTTGTTTGAGATTTATTTTTTGAAGAGCTTTAACGTTATTTATAAAAGTCTGGCCTGTGCCTGCTGAACCCATACCAGGCATTTGTCCGGCGCATATGACTCCGTTGCATATTTTGCATATGCTGCATATCCCGTAAAGTTTGCTTTTTGCTTTATTTTTTATTTGATCAATTGTTATTTCAGGAGGCGGTCCGACTTCAATATTTATGTAGGACATAGCTTCTTTAACAATGCTTTCAGCTTTTTCCAAAGTTTCTCCTACAGCAATTATATTGCCTGCTTTATCCATATTTGAAGTAGGAGAATATATTATGTCTCCTATTTCAACTTTCATAAATATGTTTTTTACGCCTTTTACCTGTGAGGCTTTTTCAATCCCGTCAATTTTTAATATTTGTCCGGGGTTTGGAATAATAGCTCGTTCAACAGAATAAAAATAATTGGTGAATTTTCTTATTATAGGTTTTATTCCAAGGGCGATTTGAATTGCATATTTTATTATGCTTTCACCGGTAGAATACGGAAATGTATATGCAGACATGAATCCGCCGGATAACCTTGCGGCAAGTTCTCCGATTTTTGGACCTGTTTCTGTTATTTTAATATCGCCTTTAGCAGCGCCTGTATCGATACCTAATGCTTTACAACCCTTAATCATTACTTCAAGAGCTTCATTAATAATTTTCTGATCAAGTGAAGACGGTAAAGTATGACCTATTTCAATAAAATAAGGTTCTCTTGTGATTATTCTGTCTGCAATTCCGTATATTACAGGTTTGTTTTCCCATAAAAGCATATCTATGCTTAGTTCAGGTCCATTCATATATTTTTCAATGATTATTTCGCCGCTTGGAGATGCTGATTTGGCCTCTGAAAAAGCTCCGAACAGTTCGTCTTCATTTGAAACTTTTTTAACTCCGCGGGCGCCCATATTGTCAGAAGGTTTTATAACAAGGGGAAACCCTAATTTATTAGAAAATCTTATGGCTTCATCGTATGTCCATATTCCGTAAAAATCAGGAGACGGAACTTTATGTTTTTTAAATGCATGACGCATTTTTATTTTATTGGTAGCTCGTTCGGCAACTTCAAATTTTAAACCAGGAAGACCTAAAGCGTTTGACACTGCTGCGACTGTCATTGAAGCGTCTGTTCCGACAGTTATAACTCCATCGATTTTCATGTATCCTGAATAATTTTTTGCTACCCGGACAGCTCCTTCGATATCTTTTGTGCTCATAACTATAGGAATATCGGCAATCTGCATTCCTATAGCGCTTGAATCGTAATCAAGCACTATTGTCTTTAAACCCATATCGCGCGCAATTCTGATTGCCGGTTCCTGCATTATCCCGGCGCCGATTATCATTAATGTTTTTTTCATATCGACATATTAAATTAGGTTGTTTCAAAAATCAACTGTTATTTGAGAATTCCTTCATTCCAAATGGCTGCGCATAATATTGCTGTCATTTGAGAAACTATTGAAACACTGTCGAATTTTTTTGGAATGCATATATTGGCAGCTTCTGATACAATTATAAAATCCCTATATAATTCTCTTAAATCGCGTTTTCCCATATCATTCGTGTTTGACCAGTGATTAACGCAATCAACTATAATGTCTTCGTCCTGTTTAAGAATATCGCTTAAAGGAGAATATTTTTTTGTTTTGGAAGATGATAATTTTGCGCGTTCAGTGATTTCAAGTAAATCGGACATTAAAGATTTCGCATCTTCGGCTGATCCTTTGGCGCATAATTTTATGAAATCGTCTGTAAGAGTCCATCTTGCAGGTTTATGGTCTTTATTGCTTAATAAAATTGCAAAATATTCCTTGATATTTTTGTTTTTTTTGTCTACATTCCAGCATCTCTGCTTTAAAAAATTATCGTTGTATTTGCTGAATAAAATATTTTTGTCGATTGGATCGTTTATTATGAATTTTTTTTCAGAATCAGAATAACCCAGCAAAGCTATCCAATGATTGAAATTGTCAACACTTAAAATTGCAGGGAAACCGTTCGATATATGTTCTTTAAGTTTTTTTATATAAATTCCGCCTTTGTTTTTACTGGAAAAAATAAGAAATTCGCTTTTAACTCCAAATGCTGAAGCAGCGCGTTTTAAAGCTAATTCATCACATCCGCCTTTTTTTCTCTGCCACCAGCTTAATCCTGTGGAATCAGCTATTTGATGCTGGTTGGCATCTTTTCCAAGTATGAAAAAACAATAACTCATACTGCATGGGCCACAATAAGATTCTTCCTGTAACTCCTGAAAAATTGAAAATGTTTCGCCGGACAATTTTTTTCTCCTGATAGAATAAGTTTATAATATTTTGCGCAGATTTTGAATTTGTTATTACTGTTTAACTGCTTTGTTGAACAGCATACGCGTTAAATCTTTGACAATATGACATACTTTATCGTCTGAAGTAATCATATCTTTTATTTTACCGCATGCATGGGTTATAGTAGCTTTATCAACTTTTCCGAAATCCGTAGATATTTTTTTTAAGCTGAAATCAGTGAGTTCTCTGCATAAATACATAGCTATATGCTTTGGGAGAATAATATCTTTTACTCTTGTTTTTGATTTTAAATCATCGCAATTTATATTAAAATACTGTGATACCTGTTTTTGGATTTCATTTATAGTGATTATTTCAGGCATGGTAGTTATTCGTGCAAATATTTCGTCAATTACTGATTCGCTTATGTTTTTTTTTGTGACTGATAAATACGCTATTAATTTGTTCGAATATACGTCGATTTTTTTTAAATCGTCTGTATGGCACTGTTCGATAAAATATGATATGAGTTCTTCAGGAAAATACATTTCACATTCATTAAATTTATTTTTTATATATTCTGTTTTTAAAGATTTATCTGGATTTTTTATATCTACAACAAGACCTGTTTTGAACCTGTTAATAAGTCTCGGCATAAATTCCATAAGTTTATCCGGTCTGTGTTTTGATGTAATAACTAATTGAAAATTGTTTTGAATCAAATCATTGTATATGTTAAAAAATTCTTCCTGCACATTGTAGCAGCCTTCAAGTTCTTCAATATTTTCCATAATAAATATATCTGCTTTTCTGAATCTTTCGCGGAATTCTATAAGATTGTTTTTGCGCATTGAACTTAGATAAAGTTCTTTGAAAGAATGTGCATCGAAATATTTTAGGTTGATTTGAGGAAATATATTTTTTACATATTTAGCTATTGACTGAACCAGATGGGTTTTCCCGCAGCCG
Source organism: Candidatus Babelota bacterium (assembly GCA_017999075.1). Taxonomy (GTDB): domain Bacteria; phylum JAGOBX01; class JAGOBX01; order JAGOBX01; family JAGOBX01; genus JAGOBX01. The sequence continues at coordinate 8,007 of JAGOBX010000032.1, forward strand.
GTGTTTCCGTATAAAAAAAACGGATTGAATAATGAACCGAGGTTTTGAGTTACATTTATTGCGCTTATGTAAGCAAATTTATTTGTGTCTGCAACAATAAAGTTTTCGAAATCGAATTTTGGTTCAAGTTTATTGATTACTTTGTTTGTATAAAAAAGTTCAAGCTGAACAGGTTTCTGATTATAAGTGCATTTTAAATTGCCGTTAATCTTTTTTTCACGGATGGAATATTCAATGTTTTTAAGGGGAATACTCATTTTTTCCGCAGCTATAAAAAATATTGAATGGAACAAATTTTTTAATTTAGAGTTGAAAAATGAATTTTCTCCTATTATCTGAAGATAATAATTGGAATATTCAAACTCAAGGTTTTCAATCCAAAATTTGTATTTTGAATCGTCTTTAATAAGTTTTTTTAATTCGTTTTTATATAAATCAGCGTTAAAATTTGTGAACGCCACTAATTATCACCGGCATTGTATTAAAAAAGAATGGGGATGACCAATAAGTTGATTTTTATAATGTAAATCAATGCTCTGCATTGATTAAACTGTTTAGTATCAACTATAAAATTTTCCTCAAACCTGAGATTTGAGTTACTTTTTCAACTTATTAGTCAGTCCCAACTTTTTGTTTAAATATTTAATCATGAAAAATTATTACGCCCAAGAGGAGTCGAACCTCTAACCTTCTGGTCCGTAGCCAGACACTCTATCCAGTTGAGCTATGGGCGCAACTTGTTATTTTAACTTTGAATTCCGCAATTTATAAACTGAATAGAATATAATTCTTGAAATTAAAGTTAAATTATTTTTAATTATTATAATCTTTAATTCTGATATTCCCGATTATAACAAAAAAAAAAATGTTGTCAATCAAATTTTTTTTGTTTTTTTGGAAAATCTTTTTGGTTCAATATTAAATTTTTTTACCCGTAATCCTATTATACGTTCTGTTATGCCGAGTATCTGCGCAGCTTTAGACATATTTCCGTTTGTTGACTTTAAAGAATCAAGAATCAGTTCTTTTTCAACCCGTTCAAGACGTTCTTCAAGTGTTCCTGTAAAAGTTGTGCCGCTTTCTTCCGCTGTTTGTAATGTAGGAGGAAGATGATGACTGTGCAGAACATCGTCAGAACTAAGTAAAACAGCGCGTTCTATGCAGTTTTCTAGTTCGCGTATATTGCCTGGCCAATGATACGACATAAGCATATCTATTGCAGGAGTGGAAATTCTTCTTATATTTTTATTGTTTATTTTATTGTATTTTTCAATGAAAAAATCAGCAAGAAGAGGAATATCCGTTTTTCTTTCGCGAAGCGGCGGGAGATGTATTGGAAAAACATTTAGTCTGTAATATAAATCTTCTCTGAATTTTTCTTCACTCATGAATTTTTCAAGGTTTCTGTTGGTGGCTGCAATTATTCTGGCATTTATTTTTATTGTTGCCGCACCCCCAACCCTTTCAAATTCTTTTTCCTGCAAAACACGAAGCAGTTTTACCTGCAGGTTAGGAGACAGGTCTCCTATTTCATCAAGAAAAATTGTCCCGTTATCAGCTAATTCAAATCTGCCTTTCCGCTGAGATAAAGCTCCTGTAAATGCGCCTTTTTCGTGACCGAACAGTTCACTTTCTATAATTGATTCTGGCAGAGCCGAGCAGTTTATTTTTACAAAAGGACCGGTGGCGCGTAAACTGCTGAAGTGTATTGCGTTTGCAACAAGTTCTTTTCCTGTTCCGCTTTCTCCTCGTATTAAAACCGTTGAATTGCTTTTTGCAACATGATATATTAGTTGATATATCTTATGCATTGAATTCGAGTTTCCTATAATGTTAGTTGGAGTTGTTAGATTCTTAAGTTCTTCCTGCAGACGTATATTTTCTTCTATCAATTGATTATTTTTTTCCTGAAATGTCTGACGCAGTTTAACTGCCTGCGCTATCATAGTAGCTATTATTGAAAGGAGTCTGACATCTTCGTCTAAGGATACAGTGTCAGCGAATAGCCTGTCCACGCTTAAAGCCCCTATAGTTTCGGTTCCTGTTTTTATAGGCACGCATATGAAAGATATATCTTTTTTTTTGAGATCTGTCCTTGCGCCGGTTTTGTTTAAAAATAGAGGATTCTTAGAAATTAGAGGTATTACCGCGGAACATCCTGATTGAACGACTTTACCTGTAATCCCTTCTCCAAGTTTGTATTTTCCGCGTTCCTGCTGATTTTTTGACAATCCGAAAGCAGTTTCAATATTTAATTCACCTGTTTTTCTGTTTAATATTGTAAGAGTTCCTCGCGTCATTCCTCTGACTTCTGCGAGTTTTTTTAAAATATTATATAATGCTGTTTTCAGATCTGCAGTCAAATCAAGAATTTGGTTTATATCAAAAAGCAGAGATAATTCTGAAACGGTTTTTTTTACTGATATAGTTTCAATTTTTTCGGATTCAGATGTTTTCATTGAATTTATGTGTTTCCTTTGTTTAATTTAAAATAAAAAATTGAGATATAAAATTTTATGAAATTGAAATTTTATAGCCTTAAGGAATTATTTCTTATTTCGTAAGGATTATAAATGTTATAACCTGCCGGAATATAGGAATAAGATTCATAATTTGTTGAAGGAAGTGAAAATAAATCTATAGGGGTTCTTAAATATTCGCTTAATTCTTTATTTAATATTTTGGTTAATCCTTGATGCCCTGAAACTGTGTTTTCAAGGTAAGACAGATTTGTGTCAATAGATAGCTCAAGTTTTTTTTCATCAATGGAAAAAGTTTTTTTCTTGAAATCAATAGATACGCCAATTTCCTGCAAAGCTCCTGAAATAGGTTTTAAATTATTGAATATGCTGTCAATGGTATTTTTAGAATGAGTATCTCCTGATGATTTAAGCTCTTCAATAAAAGTAGAAGTGTTTTTTAAATATGAAGAAATTATATATCCGATATATTTTGTGTTTTTGCTTAAGTTTATGTTTTGGGTATCTGAATCCTGTGATTTCAGCTTTATAAGTATGTTGTATTCTTCGCTAATTATTTCGTTTGAAGGAGATTTGATTTCAGAATTATTTAATGTTATTACAGCATCACGGCCGATTTGAATTATGTTTTCATCTGCATTAGGCATAAATAAAGACTGTAATTCGCCGATTACGTCTGAAATAACAAAATTGTAATCTTCCCCCGTTTCATCTGCTGATATGACAAGATGCTTGTTTGATGAATTGAAATTGTCGGAATTTACCGCAGCAGTTAAACCAATGTCGCTTGAATTTATAGAAGAAGCTATTTTGTTTAGAATTGACGAATATTGTTCGTTATTTGAAACATTTACAGAAATAAGATTGTTGCTTTCAGCTGTCCTGACATTAAAAACATAGGTTCCGTTTTGAATCCCTGAATTGGATGATGCAGCAACACTGGTACCTTTTACAATATGATTTTGCGCTGTTTGATTAATCTGGAGCGTGAATCCTCCTTTTGATAAAGGAGATGTGATTATTTCTGCAGAACTGTTTCCGTTTGAAATTAATGAATTATAAATAAAATATGCGGATTCAGGAGAAGATAATAAACTTCCAGTTTCAATAAGATTGACTGCGCGTTCATAATTTTCATCTGAAACAAGGTTGCTTCTGACATAATTTACATTGAAAGATTTTAAAATAGAAGGAGAAATAAAAGGATTAGCATTTGGATTTATTGAAAGTCTGACGGAATTTTTAAAAGATTCATTTTTTTCAGGTTCTGTTACAGGACTGTATAATTCGTATGATTTGGTAATTTGGTTTACTGAATTTAATAATTGAAGTCTTGCATCCATATCAGAATTCTTCCTTGATTTATAAATAATTCCGAATATATTTAATTTAAATATATTCAAAAATTAAATTATTTCCTTATTTATTATAATATACACGATAATAATTGCTGTGTCAAGATATTTTTATTTGATTTTTTTGAATTATATTATAAATTATTCAACAATGATATTATTAAATTATGCTTTTGAAACGAGTTTAAAAAAAATTAAGTTTAAAAATCAGAATATCTGTAATGTAAAACTTATCGGGAATCATTTATGCCATAAAAATCAAATTATTGAGGATGAAAAAAAGTTTTACGGATTTATACTGAAAATACGGATATTCAATAAAACTGAAAAATTTGTATATTTAGTTTTAAACGAACCGCTCTCCACTTTTTTAGTAAATAATACTGAATTTTTTGCAACTGATTTGAATCTAAAAAATGTTATAGTTAAATTTGGGAATATGGTTATTTCCGAACTGCAGAAAATATTGAACGTTCAGTTGAAATTGCAGGATATCAGAATTAAAATTACAAATTGCTCCGAAGGGTCGGCTAAAATTAATAATAAATTTTATTACATTGAATCTGAACATCAGATTAATTCAATATATTCAGGCAAATTAACGATGTTCTATAAAATTGAAGACTCAGATTTCTTAAAATCAAATTTTTTTATAAATATTATTCCTGCTGATTGTAAAATAGATTTTCCATCTTTGTTTAATGCTTCAAAAAGCGATATACAGATGATGCTGAATATTTTTTTAAGAAATGGTGCGAGAATAACAAATCTTGCTGAAATTGCATATTGTTACCCTCAATTGAAAACTAAAATTTTTTCTAATATATCAAAGAATAATAAAAACGTGTTGATTAGATTATTAGAAAAATTTGAAAAAGAAGAAGAACCGGAATTGAAAATTAATGTAAATGTTCTTTCTTCGTCTTTAAATGAAAATATAATGCCTGTTATTGCTTCAATAATTGAATCTAATAACCTGCAGATTAATTCTTATTTGAAAATTAAAAATTTAAATGATATTTTTGAGTATTATTTGCTTAAACAAAAGTTTTATGATAAGCCTTTTGAATACTGGCTTGAAATAATTTTTAAATCAGAAAATAAATCTGTTTATGAATCTGAATTGTTGAAAAAACAATATATCATAGGCCTTTGCGATATAGACGAACTTCTTATAAGAACTTTATTTTCAAATCTTTCAGAAAAATCATTTGAAAATTTAATTGAAGATTTGAAATATTTAAAAAAAATTAATTCTGAACTTGATGTTTTGAAAAGTAAAAATAAAATTGTTTCATTGATAACAGAATATGAAATAACCGATGAAATGTTTGAAAAAACGCGATTGAAAGTTATTGAATATTTTCAGGATACAAAAGACGGATTGTCAGTTCAGTTTATAACAAGACAGCTTAATCAGCAGGATTTATTTATTGCCTTGAAATATTTGAACAATAAATCTGTTGAACAAAAATTTTTGGATAATTTCAGCAAAAATACAAGAAATGATTATTTGGCATATAATCCAGTGTCTATTTCAAAATATAAAGCGTATTCTTCTATTAAAAATATTATGAATAAATATATTGATTTATTTGAAAATTCAAAACTTAAAATTGAGAAGATTTAAATTGTATTTATCTCAAAAATTGTAAAATATTTAAATTGCCGATTGGAAACATCCTGATTATTCGGTTCCGAATAACCTGTCTCCGGCATCTCCGAGTCCGGGAATTATATATCCTTTTTTATTAAGTCTTTTATCTACATAAGATGTGTATACATCTATGTCAGGATGACGTTTGTTGAATATTTCAAAACCTTCAGGACATGAGATAAGACATACGAATTTTATGTTTTTGCCGCCGCGTTCTTTAATTATGTCCGCGCTTTTAGCTGCGCTGTTTCCTGTAGCAAGCATAGGATCAATAATTAACGTGAGTGCTTTGGAAAGATTGGATGGAAGTTTGCAAAAATATTCTACAGGCTGCAATGTCTTATGATCGCGGTATAACCCTATATGACCGACACGAGCAGTCGGTATTAGATTCAATATACCTTCAGCCATAACAAGGCCTGCTCTCAATATAGGAACTATCACTATCGGCTGCGTCAGTTTGTAACCGACAGAGTTTGCAAGAGGAGTCTGTATCATTCCTGTGGTTACTTCAACATTTCTAGTGATTTCATAAACCATGAGAGCTGAAAGTTCTTTTAACAATTCACGGAACGATTTGTTGTCTGTAGTTTTTTTTCGCATGATTGTTAATTTCTGAAGTATCAGAGGGTGTTTAACAACATTAAATTTTAAATGGTTTACAGTCATTTTTTAAAAACTCCTATATAAGGTAAATTACGGTATTTTTGGTTGAAATCCATTCCATAACCGATTATAAATTCGTTTTCTATTGTTATCCCTGTATAATCAGGTTTTATGTCAATTACCCTTCGGGCAGGTTTGTCAAGAAAAACGGCTATTTTTAAACTGCGAGGTTCGTATTTTTTTATTTCGTCAATTGTTTTTTCAAATGTTATTCCTGTATCAAGTATATCATCGACAAGAAGAACATCACGGTTTTTTAAGTTGCTTACAGGTTTTTTTAGAAGTTTTACTGAACCGGTTGATTGTGTTTCTTCATAACTTTTTACCCATATGAAATCAAGTTCTAAAGGCAGATCAATATGTCTTATTAAATCGCATGTGAATAAAATAGATCCTCTTAGAACGCTTATCACAACCATATCTTTTCCTTTAAAATCTTTTGTTATTTTCATTCCAAGTTTTTTTATTTTAGACTGAATTTGTTCTTCAGTAAACATTATTCTTTTTATATTTTTTTTTGCGAATTTCATGAATGTTCCCTCCTCGTTAAATTTATATAAAAATTAAATCGAAAGATGGAGAATTTATTTTATTAGCCTTATACTTTAAATATACGCTCATTTATTATTTTTGTCAATAATTTTAAAAAAAAAATATATTGACATATTTTTATAATTATGTAAAATTCAGTCAATTATGATT
>JAGOBX010000482.1 GCA_017999075.1 Candidatus Babelota bacterium
TGTAAAAATTTTCAAAAATTTAATTAATACTCTTGAAAATAAAATTGCGATTGTAAAAGCCGCGAAATCACTTAAACCGGTTAAGGAAACGAAAGCCAAACAGCTTGATATTAAAGGAATGGATTCATCAATTCTTGATAAAGTTAATCTGTCAGTGAAATTGTCCAGGGAAGAATATAAGAAAAATCTTGATGAATATCAAACCAGAATCAGAGAAATAGAGCATGAAATATATATTAGAAGAATACCTGTTATTATTATGTTTGAAGGATGGGATGCTGCAGGAAAAGGTGGAGCCATCAGAAGACTGACGCAGAATATGGATCCGCGCGGATATGAAGTTATACCTGTAGCAGCTCCTAATGACGTAGAAAAAGCTCATCATTATTTGTGGAGATTTTGGAATGCAATGCCTAAAGCGGGACACATTTGTATGTTTGACAGAACCTGGTATGGAAGAGTTCTTGTTGAACGTGTTGAAGGATTCTGTGCAATAGAAGATTGGAAGAGAGCTTATAAAGAGATTAATGAAGTAGAAGAACATCTTACAAATTTTGGGGCTGTAGTAGTGAAATTTTGGCTTCATATCGATAAAAATGAACAGATGCGCAGGTTTGAAGAACGTCAAAAACTCGAACATAAAAAATGGAAAATAACAGAAGAAGACTGGCGTAACAGAGAAAAATGGGATGCTTATAAATCAGCTGTAGATGAAATGCTGTTCAGAACAAGCACAGTAAACGCGCCATGGACAATAGTTGAAGCAAATGATAAGTTTTATGCCAGAACAAAAATACTGAAAACAGTTATAAATGCAGTAGAAAAAAAACTGAAAAAAAAATAAAGAAATTAAATCTATATAAGTATGATAATAAGTTAAAAAAATGGAAAATATTCAGAAATTAATTAAACCAGACGGAACAAAATTCAGATTTCTGATCGTTGATGATTCTTTGTTTCAGCGTAAAAATATTGCGAAATTTGTTGAAAAAATGAATTGCGAAGTTGTTGGAGAAGCAGTTGACGGCGGAGATGCAGTATCCCTTTACAAAGAATTGAAACCTGATGTTGTAACTCTTGACATAACAATGCCGGGAATGAACGGTTATGATGCTTTGAAAGAGATTATGGCATTTAACCCTGATGCTGTAGTAATAATGGTATCAGCTTTAAAACATGATAAAATAGTAGATGATTGTATTTCAGCAGGAGCCAAGTTTCATATAGGAAAACCGTTTAAACCTGAAGAAACTGCTTTTTTATTGAGTAAAGCTTTGCGCAGATATTATGGAGCTGAATATTTAAATTAAATTTATTATTTGACTTAAATATTTTTTTTTATATAATAAAACAGATTATAAGATTTTGTATAATTAATTAGTGGAAATTTTATAATCTGTTTTTCAATTATAAAGGAGATTACTTGAAATGACTGCAATAACAAGACAAAATGTTTGCGATAAAATCGCTGCTGAATTTAACCTTGATTCTGATTTGATTGACGAATTAATGATAAATTTTTTTGAAGTGTTTAAAAAAGCAATTATTTCAGGAGATAAAATAGAATTAAGAAATTTCGGTGTTTTTCAGCTTGTCGAACGTAAAGCGAAAATTGCGAGGAATTTAAAAACTAACGAACCTATTGCTCTTCCGGTAAAAAAATATCTGTCATTTAAACCCGGAAAAGAAATGAAAGAACAAATTAACCAAAAATAATGATGCGCGACTAACCTTAAAATGAATGATTTTAAAATTAGGATTCTTGGAGACAGCGGCCCTTTTTCAATTACAGGAAGAAGTATTTCATATCTTGTTGAATGTGGAAATTCTTCTTATTTGATAGATTGCGGCGCTCCTGTTTTTCAATTATTGCCGTTTAATAAAATATGTGATTTAAAGGGCATAATAGTCACACATTCTCACGATGATCATAAACGATGGTTTACAGATACAGTGTTATTTAGAAAATATGTAACCCCAACAAAACCGAAAATAAAATTAGTGACTATCGAATCATTGCAAAATGAATTTAGAAATTCTTCAAAATATGCGCTTGAAAAAACTTTGTCTTTTGATTCAAGAAAAGTAATTGAAGTTCCGTATACTGATTTTTATGAACCTGTAAGAATCGGGCCGGTATCAAAATATTCTATCAAGGAATTTATAATTGACGGCAAACTTGAATACAGAGTTGTTGACGAATCAGGTGAAATTGTGAGTCCTGAAAAAAGTAAAGTTATAATCCATCCTGTTACAGGCAGTAAAAATATTTTATTTTATGCTGAAAATTATAAATCCTGGGTTAATCCCGAAATTTTTTATTCTTTTGAAGACACAGGTTTTTATGCTGAAAACAAATTTTATGAAGACAGCGATTCTGGAATCAAAATTTTTGCAGTAAATTCACCTGCCTGGCATGGAATAGTTTCTACAGCGTATATAATTGAACATAACGGAATAAAAGTATATTTCAGCGGAGACACTGTTTATAATGTAGATTTATGGAAAGAATTGACTAATAAAAAAATTATTCCTAAATATAACATCAATGATAAAGAATATATAAAATCATATGTTTTAACCGGAGACATAAATGATTTTATTGAAATATCATGGAGTAAAGAAAGATATGAATCTGCATTAAAGATTTATTCTGACAGTAATTTTATTCTGCATGACAGCGCGGGAATGAAATCTGTTGTGCATACTGATTTTAGTGATTGTTCAACATTCGATAAATCAAAAACTTTATTGACTCACAGTCCTGACAGATATGCATCGAAAATACCGCTTACATTTTCTGATAAGGAATATATTCTAAAATCAGAAAAATTATATGAAATTACCAAAGACGGGTTGTTTGAACTGAATGCTGATATTTTTTATAAAAATAATAACCGTTATTTTGCCGGATATAAAAACGAATCAGGTAAATTCGGGTTATTGATAAAAAACGGAATACTTGAACTTAAACCTGTTTCAGAATTATCTGAAAATGAAAAATGCGTTGAGATATACGAATTATTTGAAGATATTAAGGGAGGGTATTATTCAGCAGATGATAAACTGACAGAAAAATATGTTTGTTTATCAGGAATAATATATGAAATTTCAAATGAAAATAACGGCGAAAAAAAATTGACACCTTCAAAAAATTTAAGGAGATAAAATTATGGATGATAGTTTAGTTC
>JAGOBX010000033.1 GCA_017999075.1 Candidatus Babelota bacterium
ATACGACGATGTTCTTAAAATATCTTCAATCATAAAATTAACAGATGACCAAAAATATTTTAATATAAAATTTTTCGAAGCTTCTTCTTATTTTCATTTGAAAAAACACCAAAAAAGCATTACAGAATTAAAATTGCTCCTTACAATAAAATCTATTCAGGAAAGTTTAAAAATTAAAATATTTAAACTTCTTGGTGACAATTATTTCGAACTCGGCGATTACAAAACTGCCGAAAATCAATATTTAGAAATAGCTGATGTCGAAAGTAAAGATTTACACCGAGATGAAATATACGCTAAAATAGGATTGTGTTATATAAAACAAAACAAAATTGAACTTGTAGAAGCATTGATAAAAGTTATCTATGAAAAATACATTGATTCGTATAACCTTAATTATATGCTGTTTTCATATTCTAAAACTACTCCTGATAAAATAAAAAAAGAATATTATTTAAATGAAATAGTTAAAAACAGCAAATCAGAAGAACTAATAAATAATTCATTGTATCAGCTTGCTCTTATCAATTTTGAAAACAAACAATATCATACAGGAATATCTAATTTAAAAAAAATAAATTCTAAAGAACTGGAACACGAAAAAAATTATTTGATAGCAGCCCATTATTTTTATTTAGATGAATACAGAAAATCAATTGATTTTTTAAATAAAACAAAACCTGAATTTGTTGAACCCGATAAATATTATAAACTAATGTTATTGAATTACTATAACTTAAAACAATATTCTAATTCTTTACAGTATGCAGGATTGTTATCCGATAAAGAAAAACAGGTTAAAACTTTTTACACCGCAGTTTCAGAATATTATCTTGGAGATTTTAAAAATTCAAATAAACTTTTTGAAACCTATATAAATAATTATCCTGGTTCAGACAATTTTTTCGAAGCTTTATATTTTTATGGAATTTCTTTGTATAAACTCGGGGATTACAGCAAATCAAAATTAACATTCCTGCAGCTTGAAAATAAAAAATCAGAATCAAAAATAGGATATAAGAAATATCTCGCATATTTATATCTGATAGAAAACAATATCGATAAAACTTTGCGTACAATAAACGAATATGAAAATGAAATGAAAAAAAGTCTCAACGAAATCGATATTGCCGAAATCAATTTTATTAAAGGCCAATCTTATTATGAATTAAAAAATTATTCAAAATCAATAGAATACTTAAATAAAATCAGTGTTAACCATGCTCAATCAGCGGGATTCATTAAAGAATATCATCTTTTGAAAGCAAACTGTTATCAGGCGCTTTTTAATTATTCCGAAGCAAACAGCAATTATTTCAGTTTTACAAAATTATCAAATGAGGTTAATTTGCTTACTGATATAAACTTAAAAATACTGATGAATATGTCAAAACTAATGCACTATAAAGACGTTATATCTCACGCTGATATGATATCTGAAAAATATAAATTATCACAGGAAGATGAAATTTTAAGAATTCTGCAAAAAGCAAAAGCATATTTTCAAATGCAGAATTATGACGAAACAATAAATTTTTTAAATGCCAACAATATCCCTGAAAATAATTATAATATAGAAAAAATGTTTATAATAGCAGGCGCATATTTCAATAAAAAAGACTATAAAAATTCCAACAAATATTATCTGGAACTTCTTGATAAATACTCTGACAACAAATATTCCGGAGATATCAAAATGGCTGTAGCCACTAATTACAAACTGCTCGGAGATATGGATAATTTTGAAAAATTTAAAATAAATATTGTCAATTCAGCAAGCGATGAAAATTCTATTAACGAATCAATGTTTGAATTGGCCGCCTATTATTATTCTGTTCAAAAATTTGATTCTTCCGTATATTACCTCAACAGAATAATAAATATTTCGAATGACAGAATAATACTTGAAAAGTCTTACAGGCAGTTAGCAAATGTCTTTTTCAAACAAAAAGAATATGCTAAATCAATTGAAATAGCTAATCTTTATCTGAAAATATACCACGAATCAAAAGATATTGATAAAAACGAGGTAAACCTTATTCTGGCTGACAATTATTTTTCATCAGGAGAATTCACCAAATCAATAGAAATTTACAACAGACTTCCGAAAAACGATTATACCCTGTATCAAAAATGTCTTTCATATTTCAATATGAATAATTATGACAATTCTATAAAACTTGCTTCAGAATTTACTGCATCATTTCCAAATTCCAGATACATTTATGACGCGAAATTCATTGCAGCATACAGTTATTACAAACTGAATCAAATGCCTGCTTCAATAAAAATTTTAAATGACATCTATGAAAAAATTTCAAATGAAAGCAACAAAATAATCGCGCTTCAGATTTTAATCGAGTTTTATATGTCAGTAAAAGATCACCAGAATGCTATTAAATGGCTCACAATACAATCTGAAAATCCAAAATTATCAACCCCGGCAGCCGATTATAATTTAAGCGAAGTTTATTATTCAGCAGGAGATTACTCAAATGCAGTAAAACACATTATGAAAATAATAAACAGTTCTGATTTTGAATCTGTAAAACAAAAGAATTACAGAAAACTTGTTGATTGCTATATAAAACTTAAAAATTATAATATGGCGTTATCAACTATAGAATTATACGATTCCAAATCAGACGGAAATTTTATTATTTTAAAATCAGAACTTTTAAGCAAATCAGGAAATGATACTGAAATGATAAAAATCTGCATTGACTATATTGCAAAATTAAATGTAATAGAACAAGAAATTGATATAAAAATCATAAATATTGCGCTTGACAAATATAAAAACATTGACAAAAAATCTTATTTTGATTTTTATAAAAACTTAACGGAATCAAAAACTTTTAAAGATAAAAATGTCCTGGCGAATTTTATTGCGGATTTAGCGGATTCATTTTATAATGAAAACGATTTTAATAATGCGCTGGTATATTATTGGAAAATAATTTTATCTGTTGAAGCAAGAGATTTTTTCGAATATACTTATTTTAAAATCATTAATTGTTATTTGAAAATCAACGACATTGCAAAAGCAAAATATCAATATAACAATTTTAAAACAGGATTTCCTAAAAGTAAATATCTATATGAACTTAATAAAAACGGAGTGTTGACAAAATGAATATAAAATCAATTTTATTTTCTTTAATTATCATAATCGTATTATTTAAAATAACTGCTGCCGCAGAAAGCAGTTATTCAGGAGTTATATACTCTACTGATATAGATAAACCTGATACAAAAACCCAATTGATAGATTTACGCGATAAAAGTATGGATTTTAAAACCGAACAAAACGGTTTGAAACTTCAAAAAACAAAATCAGACGATTTATCGGTTGAAACAAAAGAAACGCCTGTGAAATCCGAGTTATCCGGCAGTAATCAAGTTATAAAAAACGATGCTGACATTCAGATAAATGATAAAATAGAAAAATCAAAATCTACAGTGGAATTCAAACCGGAAAAGAAAAAAAAATCAAAACTGATATGGTATATTCTCGGAGGCATAGCTGTCATTGCAGCTATTTCAGCTTGAAATATATTTTATTTTTCAGGTTCCGGAGTGTTATTTATAAAAATATAATTATATAAATTTTAAACCTAAATTATATTATAAAAAAACATTATGGAAGACAAAGAACAAACTGTATTATTTATTGATGATGACGCAAGTATCAGAAAACTTATTTCAGAAATTTTATTATCATCCGGATATTCGGTTATATGTCCTGAGATAATAACCCGTGAATCAATTTCTGCAATAGCAAGCCAAAACAAGTTTGATCTGGCCATACTTGACATTATGATGCCTGAAATATCAGGAATAGAAATATGTTCGATGCTGAAAAACAAAACTCAAAACAACTTGAAATATCTCCCTGTTATTTTTTTAACTGCAAATCAAACAGATGATATCTCTGATAAATGTTTTGAAGCCGGAGGAGATGATTTTTTATTGAAACCTTTTAAAAAAAAAGAGTTTCTTTATAAAATAAAATCTCTGCTGCGGATAAAAAAACTGAACGAAACCATTACTATGCAAAAGTTTCTCAGGGACAAAATGATGTACACTGTGGTTCATGAGCTACGTGCTCCGTTAACGTCAATAATAACAAGCAACGAATCTATGATGGTTAATCTGAATAATATGGAAGAAGACGAAAAAATACTTTATATAAGCGCTATAGCTGAAGAATCTGACAGAATGATGCAGATAATCAATAAACTTCTTGAAATAGGGAAGTATGATAATGATAAAATAGAACTTATTCTTGAAAATACAAATGTTATTTCAATGCTTACAAAAGTATTTGCGTCAATGAAACAACCTGCTGAAAAAAAAAATATCACTTTAAAACTGGATATACCTGAATTCAGACTGTTTATTCAGTGCGATAAAGAAAAAATAGAACAAGTTATTTACAATCTTGTCAGCAATGCTATAAAGTTTACTTCTCCTAACGGTGAAATTGTCATAGGCGCAAATAAAGAAAATTCTAATATTAAAGTATATGTCCGGGATACAGGTTTAGGAATTAAAGAAGACGAAATGAGTAATCTTTTTAATGAATTTCAACAGCTGAGTTCCCGCCCAACTGCCGGAGAATCAAGTACAGGTCTCGGATTAGCTATTTCCAGAAGAATTATAAATGCGCATAAAGGAAAACTCGGAGTGGAAAGCGAGTGGGGTAAAGGTTCGTTATTTTATTTCACCCTTCCTGTTTAAAATTGATGATGTTTAAAAAATCACATCATTACCCTCTGCTCATAGTCATCACAGGATTATTATCAATTTTCGCGTGTATCGGTATCGGCCGTTTTACTTTAGGGATGATTTTGCCTTCTATGTCATCGTCATTAAAACTTAATTATTCCATGATGGGCATGATAAGCGCAGGAAATTTTTCAGGGTATCTCGGTTCTGTAATTTCATGTTCATTAATTCTTAATTTTATAACTCCAAGGTTACTTATTTGTTTGGGGTTATTCCTTATAAGCTCGTGTATGATTCTTGTAAGTTTTGCAGAATCTTATATTTCTGTAGTAATATTATATACAATAACCGGTATTGGAAGCGGAGCGGTAAATGTGCCGGTAATGTCTCTAGTAAACCGTTGGTTTGTCCCTGAATATCGCGGTAAAGCTGCAGGTTTCATGGCAATAGGGAGCGGTTTTGCGATTATGTTATCAGGATGGATGATTCCTTTTATAAACAATATCTATGCAGATCTTGGGTGGAGAATAAGTTGGAAATTATCTTCACTAATAGTTTTTTTGAGCGCTATTGCCGCAGGATTATTTATACGCAACACTCCTGAAGATATAGGCATTAAGCCGTATGGAGAAAAAACAAATACAAATATTCCACCTGTAAAACACGAAACAACAGCATCAATTTATAAAAACCTTAAGTCATATCATTTAGGAATTATTTATGCTTTATTCGGTTTTACGTATTCTGCGTATGTAACATTTATAATAACCTATTCAGTAAAAGAACTTCATTATACTCAGTATTCAGCAGGAAAATTCTGGTTTTTCACAGGATTATTCAGTCTGATTTCCGGACCTGTATTCGGAGCCATATCAGATAAATTCAGCAGAAAAGCCGGATTTATAATAGTATTCGGAATTCAATCTTTTTCTTACGCCTGCGCAGCATATGGTTACTATCCGTTATTTTTCAAAATATCAATTGTCTTATTCGGGATCACTGCTTGGAGCATTCCCGCAATAATGACAGCTGCAGTTTCTGACAATTATCCATCTCAGCAAATGGCTGCAGCTTTTGGTTTTATAACTTTTATTTTTGGGATTGGACAAATCTGCAGTCCTGCATCCGCAGGCTGGATTGCTGACAAAACAGGTTCATTTAAATATTCTTTCTTTTTAATTTCAGGGATGGCTATTACAGCAGTAATACTCGCTTCTTTCATTTCAAAAAAAAGTGATTTTAAAAAAAACAGTTGATTTTTTTTAATTTTAATTTATAATAATTACGAAATTAGTTTTTGGAGGTTTTTTATTATGTTAAAGAAAGTTTTATTAAGTTCAATGATTTTATGTCTGCTTTTTTCAAGTTCATTATTTGCAGATAATGCTGTGAAAATGCCTGAACTGAAATTTTCCGGATTATTGGAAGTTGATTTGTTTTATCAAAACAATGAAAATGCAGCAGATAGAAGCGATGTAGAAGTTACTGATGCTCAATTAAACATTGATGCAAAAGTTAATGACAAAATAAATGGAAATATCGTTATTTATTGGGATAACAGCTATGGCGCTCAAGGCGTTGATATTGATGAAGCAAAAATTGATTGGACAGTAAATGATAAAATCAATTTACGCGCAGGAAAATTTTATTTACCGTTCGGAAATGGCTTGACTAATTTGATAACAGACCCTGCAACATTGGGCTATACAAGTCAATGGGGTTCATTGAACGGAATTGAAATGGATTATAAAGCAATGAATGAACTTGTATTGAAAGCTGCAATTTTTAATGCGCAGGTACAACTAAATGATCAGTCGAATGATTATTTCAGGGATATAGTATTGGCCGGAGAATATTCCAAAAATAATTTAACTTTATCATTATCCATGATAACAAATATAGCTGAATTGTATAATCAGTCTGCTGCAGGAACTTTTGCAACAGCTACTACAAGAAACCGCGGTATAGGACTGGATCTTTATTTAAACTATAAAATCAACAAATTAAGTTTGACAGGCGAATATCTTGATTCTGTACGCAAACCTAAAACAGATATAGCTGCAGTTATTACAGAATATGATATTGATTCATATAATCTTGAGGCCGGATATGAATACAGCGAAAAATTAAATTTTGGCGCAAGATGCGAATATTCAAAAGTTAAATCAAACGCTGCAAATCTTTCAAAAATCAAAAATTATGCTGTAGGCGCTAATTATAATGTTTATACAAACACTATTCTTAAATTTGAATATTTATTAAGCAAAAACGATTTAACTAAACTCGATACTAACACATTCACAACCAGAGTTTCATATTCATTCTAATTTCTAAACTTTTAATATTCATCAAAAAAATGCAGGTTGCTTTATTTTGTAACCTGCATTTTTTTTTAATAACTGGAATTACCCATGCAAACAGGCGAATCAAAAATTAAGGTACTGTTAATTGACGACCAGAGAACAATAGGAATAGTTGTCACCAATATGCTAAAAGAAGAACCTGATATATCTCTGCATTTTTGTAATGTAGCTGAAAACGCAAAAAAATCAGCTGAAGAAATTGAACCAACCATAATACTGCAGGATCTGGTTATGCCTGACACTGACGGAATTGAAATGGTAAAACATTTCAGAAACAGATTAAAAACAAAAGATGTTCCGATTATAGTATTATCTTCTGAAGAAAATGCATCTGTAAAAGCCGAAGCATTTTCAGCAGGAGCTAATGATTATATAGTCAAACTTCCTGATAAACTCGAATTAATTGCCAGAATCAGATATCATTCAAACGCTTATAAAAACCTGATAGAAAAAAATATAGCTTATGAAGAATTATTTAAAAGCCAGCAAAAACTTGCGTTAGAACTCAAACGAGCAGCAGACTACGTATTATCTCTTCTGCCCAAACCTCTTTCCGGAGAATTGACTTCAGATTGGATTTTTATTCCATCTGACGACCTGGGAGGAGATTCATTCGGATATCATTGGATTGACGATGACAATTTTGCAATTTATCTTCTTGATGTATGCGGTCATGGTATCGGTGCGGCATTATTGTCAATATCAGTCATGAACGTATTAAATTCAAACAAAATGCTGAATGTGGATTACAGGGATCCAAGCCAGGTATTATACGGACTAAACGAAACATTTCAAATGGAAAAACATAATAATATGTTTTTCACATTCTGGTACGGAGTTTACAACAAAAAATTAAGGGCATTATATTATTCTACCGCAGGACATCCTCCTGCAATACTAATTTCCGGCGACAGTGAATTTTCAAAAAAAATTCACAGATTAGTAATAAAACAAAATCCTGTAATCGGAGTCAGCACAGGAACCTCTTTTGCAAGCGATGTAATAGAAATAGGAATTTATAATTCTCTTTATATTTTCAGTGATGGGGTTTTTGAAATATCTATTTCCGAAACTGATACTTTAGCATTCAATGATTTTGAAAACATACTTTTCAGTTCATATAAACATAAAGAAATAATTCTGAATTCTTTGTATAATGAAATAAAAAAAATAAATTATTCAAAAAAATTTGCAGATGATTTTTCCATCTTACAGATTATTTTTTAATGTTAAAAATATAAAAAATCATGTTACAAAAAAACAATTTACTTGAAGCAGCTTTAAAAAGTATAAAAACAGCATACTCAGTATGTTCTGACATTCAGAAAAAACTCAAATCATCGGATTCTTATATAAAATCAGATAAAACTCCTGTAACCATCGCTGATTACTGTTCTCAAGCTGTTATAAGCATTATTCTAAACAAACTTACTCCTGATGTTCCTATTTTAGCTGAGGAAGACGTAATCGATCTTAATTCTAATAAAAATTCTGATATAAAAAAAAATATTTTATCGTATGTTAAAAATATTTTCCCTGATTTTTCTGATGAGGCAATTATCAAAGCTATTGGACGCGGGGGAACTGAACAGAAGTTTTCCGATAAATTTTGGGTATTGGATCCGGTAGATGGAACAAAAGGTTTTTTGAGAAACGGTCAATACGCTATAGCTCTGGCATTAATTGAAAAAGGAACAGTCGAGATCGGAGTTTTAGGATGCCCTAATTTACCCGAAAATTTAAACAACCCTGAAAAAAAAACAGGTGTTATTTTTTTCGCGGAAAAAGGTAAAGGTTCAAAAATGTTTAAATATTCCAGTTCGGCAGATCATAATATAAAACCAATTAAAGTCAGCAGCAGATCGAAAATATCCGATGTTTCTGCAGCAGTTTCTTATGAATCGTCTCACACAAACGAAAGTTTTACTGAAACTTTTTTAAATAATCTCGGAATAACAGATAAAATAATAAAAATGGACAGTCAGTGTAAATATGCTCTATTAGCTTCAGCTCAAACCGATATTTATTTCAGAATGCTGCCCGGAAAAAATAGTTATGAAAAAATTTGGGATCACGCAGCTGGAACTCTGATAGTAAAAGAAGCTGGAGGAATAGTCACTGATTTCAACGGAAAACCCATTGATTTTTCACAAGGAAAATATTTAAATAAAAATTGCGGGATACTCGCAACTAACGGTTTTATTCACGAAGAAATACTCAAAATAACAAAAAAAATATTCTTAAAATAAAAAATATGAAAATTATAATTGCAAGTTCAAAAAAAAATTCTTTAAAAAAAATCTCAACGATTTGCAAAAAAAACAGATATTCCGTGTTGACATTATCTATTCCTGAAAATAATCTGATTGAAAACATAAAAACATTCATTCCGGACCTCATTATACTTGATTTTAAATCGGGATTATATTATAAAAAAAAATTAAAAATTTTATTCGCTCAAATATTCACGCCGATAATTTTTATTACCGATTCATATTCGAAAAAGGATGAATTGAAAGCATATAAAGCCGGAGCTTCGGATTATTTTCTGCAGGATATTTCTTCTAAAATTTTCGAAACTAAAATAAAACGCCTTTTAAAAATAAAATTTTTACAAAATGCATTATATTCTAAAAATCGGAAATTAATAGATTTGACAGGGTTAATGAAAAAATATTTGCCCGGGAATTTGCAGGATGAAATATTCAGCAAATCGAAAATCAATCTCAATGCCAAAAAAAAATTTTTTGCTATATTCTTTTCTGACATACGGAATTTCACGGAATTATCTACTCATTATACTCCAGGCGAAATGCTTGATTTATTAAACTGCTATCTGTATTTTGCATACGATAAAATAATTTTCAATAATGGCAAAATAGATAAAGTCATAGGCGACGCCATTCTCGCAGTATTTGAAAAAAGCGATGATGATTCAGAACCTTGTTACAATGCAGTTAAAGCAGCGCTTGAAATACATGAAGAAATGAGGTCTTTTAATGAATTGATGGAGCAATCTCCTAAATTTTCTTCGGGAAATATTTTTCCTTTCATACAGCTCGGAATAGGAATCAATTATGCCGAAGTAGTACAGGGAAATCTTGGAACTCCTGACAGAATGGATTTTACGGTAATCGGCGATGGTGTAAATATGGCAAGCAGATGCCAGCATATTGCGCTCGGCGAAGAAGTAATCATAACCGAAGAAGTTTATAAAAGAATAAAACAAAGGGTTGATGTGGAAATTCTGCCGCCAGTCAATATAAAAGGGAAAAAAGAAAAAATACAATTATACAGAATCGAACGGTTATATTAACACTGAAAATTTCTATTCTATTAGATTTCATTTACAGAATTATCTCTGATCAAAAATGAAGAACAAAAATCCTTATTGCATTTTTTTGAATCTTTATTATATTACATCTTGTTTTAACAATTTCTGAAAAGATAAAATATGCCAAAAAAAACTTTAAAAACTAAAGAACAATTTTTTTCACAATTATTGAAAGAAATAAAATCAAAGTGTTCTGAATTCGGAATCACTTTAATTTTCGATAAACTTGAAAATGACGGCGGAATATGTAAATACAAGGATAAAACTTACATTATTATCAACAAAATATATGACGACGAACATAGAATAAAATTATTTTTGAATGAAATATCAAACACAGAGTTTAATTCCAATTTTGAAGATATTAAAAAAAATTTTGTTGATTATTCATCAGGCGATGCCGATGCCACGGCATAAAAAAAAACTTTTATTCCTTACAAACGATTATCCTCCAAACGAAGGAGGAATGGAAACATGCGCCCTTGAACTTTCTGAAGGTTTTAAAAAATTTTATGATGTAACTGTGATTACAGGTTCGCCTGCCACAAAAAAAAAATCTATTAGGTTTTGCAGCAATGGTACTTCATCTTCTTCAGTTACAAATAAAAATGAAACATCTGTTTGTTTTTTTAAAATCAAACGCATCAATTATCCTCGATTTTACCCGCTGAAATTTTTTATTATATTTTTCACGCTTATTTATGAAGCTTTAATCTCAGGTTATGATTTAATCTATATTAATACCTGGTCCCCATTCGGATTACCGGCTCTATTAATTTCTAAAATATTCGGAATTAATTATTATATAACATGTCATGGACTTGATATTATTGAACCTATAAAAAGTAAATTCCATAAAAAATGTATGTACATTGTTTTTAACAGCGCTTCAAAACTTTTCTGTGTGAGCAGATATACTGCCAATATCCTTTCAACTACAACTATTATCAAAAATCCTGAAATTATAAAAGTTGTAAATAATGGAATAAATATTTCGAAATTTTATCCTATAGATAAAATCAAATCCAGAAAAAAATTAGGTATTCCTGATAAATTTGTTATTCTTACTGTTTCAAGGCTGACAGTCAGAAAAGGACATAAAACAGTCATTAAAGCATTATCTAAATTAACTGATATTCCTGATATCATTTATATTGTTTGCGGGCGCGGGGAATGCGGGAAAGAACTGCATGATTTTACCAAATCTATGAATTTATCTGATAAAGTTTTATTTACTGGATTTGTGGACAATAAAGATTTGTTATACTATTACAATGCATGCGATGTGTTTGTAATGTTAAGCGATGAATTTTTTGAATCAGGCGAAGTGGAAGGATTTGGAATATCTTATATTGAAGCGAATGCATGTGGAAAACCTGTAATAGCTTTAAAAAAAGCCGGAGCAGTTGATGCGGTAAAACATAATTTTACAGGATTTTTGATTGAACCAAAATGCGATATTGAAACAGAATTTGCAAACATTTTAAGAAATTTATATAACGATAAAACACTTTTAACCGCTATTGGAAATTCCGCGTTAAAATATGTTACAGAAAACTATTTATGGGAAAGACAAATAGAAAAATACCGCATTGAAATGGAATAAATTTTGGTTTCTATAAAAAAATATTTATTTTTTTATAATCCATATTCCATCAGGAAGTTGAATTCGTTCACCGGAAACAGCAGTATCCCGCTTCATTGAAGCATAAATATTCTGAACTTTTTTAATATCATTATCTTTCAAATTTATATTTGTGCTTAATATCCGTTCCATAACTATATTTCTGTCTTCATTTTCCTGTCTGACTATTTCAGTTAAAAAATTTTTTTGTTTTTCATCAAGGTCAGTTAATTTGTCAAAAAAAATTTCTAAAAAACCTTTATTATTCTCTCCAATATAATTTTTAATTTTAAAATCAGACACATCATCAGAATTAAACGAAATCCTCTGCAAAGCTGCAATAACTTTTTTTTTATCTTCGGCAACAGGCTGAACCGGATTCAATTTTCCATTTGAATCAACTGCCCTGACAGAAGACATATAATAAACTTCTTTCCCAAAATCACTGAATTGCCCAAGAATTTGTTTTTCAAGTTCTGATTTTTCATCAACAATAGTTACAGTGGCAATTTTTTTCCCGCAGTTTATAAATAAAATAAATAATAATGAATCAAGTAAAATGTAAAAAACAATTTTTTTTAATTTCATTCATATTTCCATAAAATCAAATATTCTATTTTTCAATGATTCATCATCAAATCCGAAAGTCGAATACAACTCCTCAACTTCTCCTGCTTCAATAAACCTGTCAGGTATAGCTATATTTAATATTTTTTTATTAAATATTCTGTTTTCATTTATAAAATTATTTATGTATGCGCCGAATCCGCCAATTACAGAATTTTCTTCTGCAACAATAATTTTTTCAAATTTAGAAATTAAATTTTTATAAAAAACCGCATCAATAGGTTTCAAAAAACGGCAATTAACAAGCGCAGCAGAAATTTTTTCAGAATCAATAATTTTTTTAAGGCGTTTAACAACAGGTCCTACTCCAAGAATAAGTATTTTCCCTGATTCAGATAAAATTTGCGGTTCACCCAATTTTATATCACATTCTTCAGGCGCAGGAACTGAATCGCCTTCGATATTTCCCCTCGGATACCTTATCGAGCACGGCATATCAATTTCTGAAGCAAGTTTCATCATTCCTACAAGATCAAATTCATCCGCAGGAGCCATAACACACATATTTGGAATCATCAGCATATAAGACAAATCAAGCGTACCGTGATGGGTGGGTCCGTCAGCTCCAACCAACCCCGCTCTGTCAATGGCAAAAACAGGACATATATTTTTTTGAAGCGCAACATCATGATATATCTGATCTATGCTTCTCTGTAAAAAAGTAGAATAAATTGCAATAAAAGGTTTTTTACCTTCAGCTGCAAGTCCTGCTCCGAAAGTTACGGCAAAATCTTCAGTAATTCCAACATCAAAAAATCTGTCAGGAAATTTATCTTTAAAAGCATTAAGCCCTGTTCCATCAGGCATAGCTGCTGTTATAGCAACAATATTTTTATTTTTTTCAGCAAGTTTTACCAGTGTTTCTCCAAATGTTTTTGTAAAAGAAATTTTTTCTCCTGCAGTAGTTATTTTTCCGGTTAATATATCAAAAGGTCCCAGTCCATGATAAAAAGAAGGATTATTTTCAGCAAACAAATATCCTTTTCCTTTTATTGTTCTAATATGCACAATCTTAGGGCCTGAATAATAAAAAACATTTTTAAACAAATTTATAAGTTCATCTATATTATGCCCGTCTATCGGACCAAAATATCTAAACCCGAATTCTTCAAATATAATTTTCGGAACAACAAGATTTTTCAAACTCTCCTGAATTTTTTTTGAAATAATTTTTGTAACACCTCCGATTCTCGGAAGATTATACAACGCAGTTTCCAATTCATCCTTTATTTTATTGTACTTAGGATTTGAAATCAGCTTATTGAGATATTCTGACATTGCCCCAACATTAGGAGCTATAGACATTTCATTGTCATTAAGTATGACAGTCATTCTGGATTTTAAAGACGAAGCATTATTCAAAGCTTCAAGAGCAAGCCCTGAAGTCAATGCACCATCTCCTATAACAGCGACTACACGATTATTCTTATTATTCAAATCTCGGCCTTTTGCATATCCCATTGCAACTGCAATAGAAGTGCTGCTATGTCCTACAGTCATAGCGTCAAATTCACTTTCAAACATGTTTGGAAACCCGGAAATTCCTTTAAATTTACGCAATGTTTTAAAAGAATTGTATCTGCCTGTCAATAATTTATGAGCGTATGCCTGATGACCCACATCCCAAATTATCTTGTCCTCAGGGCAATTTAAAACATAATGTAAAGCTATAGCCAATTCTACAGCTCCCAAACTCGCGGCAAGATGTCCGCCATTATTTGAAGTTGTTTCAATAATTACATTTCTTAATTCCAAAGCAAGTTCATCAAGATCAGTTATATTAATTTTTTTCAAATCAGCCGGATTTGTTATTTTATCTAAATATTTCATAATTAAATTATCACATTTTTATATAAGTATATAATCTTAATTTTTTCTTAAAACAAGCATTTTAGCCAAATCTATCATCAATCTGGAATCTACAGGAATATTTTCTAATAATTTTATAGCACTGTCAAGCAATTGTAAAGCTATTTTTTCTGATTTTGCAATTCCGATAATAGAAGGATATGTCGATTTATTTTTTTTTAAATCGCTTTTAGAAGGTTTCCCGAGTTGTTCGGTGGTAGAAGTTAAATCAAGAATATCATCTATTATTTGAAATGCAAGTCCTATAT
>JAGOBX010000034.1 GCA_017999075.1 Candidatus Babelota bacterium
GCATAGGTCTTATTAAAATATGCGTTTTCTTAAATGTGATTTCTTTTATGCATTCCAACCCTTGAAGCCCTGTTCCGCGGAGGAGCCTCATAAAAAATGTTTCTATATTGTCGTCGGCAGTGTGAGCTGTAAATAAATATTCTATTTTTTTTTCTTCAATAACTTTTTCAAATTCCATGTATCTTAAATCTCTTCCGGCAGTTTCTATTGAAATTTTATTATCTTCAGAATATTTTCTGACATCAATTTTTTTTATAACCAGTTCAAGATTTCTGTTTTTACAGTATTCCGAGACAAAATTTTCGTCGTTAGATGCATTCTGTCTTAAATTATGATTAATATGACAACAAACAACTCTGTTTTTTTCGAAAATTTCAGAAATGGATTCAGCCAAAAAAACAGAATCTGCACCGCCGGACAAAGCCACTAGAACTTTTTTTTCAAAATCAACATTTAACTTTTTTAATTTATCCAGGATTCTATTATATAAAATCATACTTGATGTTTTTCAATGGTTTTAATTTTAACAGGATCAGCTTATTTTCAATGACATATCAAAAGCTTTTACACTATGCGTAAGATTTCCAACTGAAATTATATCAGGTTTTTTTTGACAATATTTTTCAAGATTCTCAAGGTTAATGTTGCCGGAAACTTCAACTATAGCTTTTTTATTAATAACCTCAATAGCTTTGTCTATATCGCATAGTTCAAAATTATCCAGCATTATAATTTCAACTTTATTATTTAACGCTTCTTCGACATCTTTAATATTAAACGTTTCAACCTCTATTTTTACCGAAAAATTCTTTTTTTTACGTATAAGATTAACTGCATTTGTAATACCTCCTGCAGCTTTTATATGATTATCTTTAATTAATACCATATCGTATAATCCCATTCTATGATTTTTCCCTCCGCCTTTGACAACCGCATATTTCTGCAAATATCGGAGATTCGGAAGGGTTTTTCTTGTATCAACAATCTGAACGCCATATTTTTCTGCTATGGCAACATATTTCGATGTAAGCGTAGAAATACCGCTTAGATGCTGAATTATATTTAACGCTGTTCTTTCACCTTTCAATATACTAACCCCGCTTCCTGTTATTTCTGCTATTATATCGGATTTTTCACACTTATCTCCGTCTTTTTTGTAAAATTTGAACTTAATATTATTATCTAATATATTAAATGTTTCTTCAAAAGCATCGATTCCGCAAATTATCCCTGAATCTTTTGCCATCAATTTCCCTGTAAATATTTTATCTGATTCAAGTATGCTTTCTGTTGTAATGTCACCTGAACCGATATCTTCAATTAAAGCTTTTTCCAATATTGATTTTAAAATTGTTCTTTTCATATTATATTTTTCTCCATTTTTTTAAGTTATAGTATTAGTCATGATTTATTATATAAATAATATTAGACAATAAATATATGTTCGCATTTTTTTATTTTGACAATAGTCATGTCGGAGTTCCTTTTTCGTCAAAAGCATTTTCAATAACATCAATCTCATAATCATCAGGATAATTATTTATATATACTGATGCTGCATCAAACCTGAAATAATAATCAGATATTTTTATATTGTTCACAAAACAATAATATTTTAATGCACTAATTATTTTTTTTCGTTTGGATTTTGTAATGCTTTCGGCAGGATTTTTTAATATCTCGAATTTTGCCCTTGTTTTAACTTCAACTGCAATTATTTTTTCAGAATCGGAGGTAATAAAAATTAAATCTAATTCACCTTTTTTACAAATAAAATTTTTAGCCAATAATTTAAATTTCTTATTTAAATAATATTGTTCAACAACTGATTCTCCGTATTTGCCAAGTTCTTTATAAGTAATAGGTTGATTTATTGATTCATAATTCATTGACTACTGAAATGCCTAATTCTTTTGGATTGATTACTCCGACTATTTTTTTGTCGTCATTTTTTGATAAATCTATTATTTTAATTTCTGATTCTGATAAGCGTTTTAAATTTGAATCATATAATATTTTAATTATCGGTTTCAGCGGAGCCGAATCATTCACCGCCACAACTAATCCAAGTTCTTTAGAATCAAGCTGAGTCATAGTTCCTACAGGGTATATTGCCATATGCATCAAAAATATTTTCATTATTCGCGGATCAAATTTTTTTTCCACCATTTTCAGCAATTCTTTCATTACAGTGTGCGGAACTTTTTCTTTTCTGAAACTTCTTTTTTTTGTCATTGCGTCAAAACTATCAGCTATGCTTATTATTTTTGCATATTCATGTATCTCATCGCCTTTTTTACCCAGCGGATAACCTGAACCATCATAATTTTCATGAAGTTGCAAAGCTACTTCAGCTACAGTTTCAGGAAACTGTCCATAATTCACTATTATTTTATTCGAATGTATTGGGTGGGTTTTTATAAGCTGAATGTCTGACGGCGCCAATGCTATTTGTTTTTCCCGTATATGTTTGGGAATTTTTAACATTCCTATATCGCACAATAATGCTGATATTCCCAGCAAACGCAAATTAGCATTATTGTATTTTAATGCTTCTCCTATTATCACTGATATTATCGCCATGTTCAATGAATGTCCGTAAACATATTCCTCGGTTTCCCTCTCCTGAACAATGGAAAGAAATAATGATTTATTTTGCGGAACAACCATAACTATTCTGTCTGCTATATTTAAAATAGAATTTTTATCAACTTTAGTTCCTGATGATAAATCTTTCAGAATCTGACAAGTTGACATCATCCAGTCATCATATAAGGAAACCAGCTTGGTTTTTTTTGCTATTCCGATATCTAACAAATTTTCATCTTCTGCAGCAGAAGTTTCAGCAGAAGTTTGAGGCGTTTCAACTTTAGGTGTAACCGTATGTCCTGAAGTAATCCTTCCTTCTGTTTTTACTTTTTGAATTCCCCATTTTTTAAGAAGATTAATTTCTTCTATTGTTAATGGAGAATTTGGAGAAGCTATTCTACTGCCTTTATCATCAAATAATGGTTTATTGAATGTTATTCCTTCAACTAAATCTGTTACATTGATTTCTAACATAATATAATTCCAAAAAAATTATTTTTATTCATCTTATTATTTAATAGTAAGATAATCAAAATCAATCAAAAAAATCTTATTAAAACTTTTATCGTTTCACAAAAATATTTTAACAAGGTCTTAAATTATAATATAAACCAAAAATTAAATCAAGAGTTTTATTAAATTAAATAACATCAAATTGCAAAACATAAAAAAACATTAATTATAAAAAATGTTAAAACTAAATTTTTTTTTAATTCTGTAACTTCTGATATTGTTATCCCGCGGCTTCGTTCATTAAATTAAATTTTAATAATTTTTTTAATGTTTGCGGACGCGGATATTTTACTAAATAAGATAAAAAACTTTTTTTTAATTCCTGATTAGATTCTGCCAGATCTATTGATTTAATTAAAACCTGCGCTGCAACAAATGCATCAAAATCAGGTTGATGGTGTTTGCCGCAGGTTATATCTAATTCCCTAGCCACATCGCCGATGCTGCCTTTTTCAAAACCTATTATTTTTTTTGCTAATCTGCACGTATCCAAAGTGATTGTTTCAAAATGACTTTTATATTTTGTGTAATGAAGATAATTATACATTCCGTAATCTACACCTACGCAATGCGCAGTAAAAACCATATCCGGAGTCAATAATTCTTCAAGATTTTTAAATTCTTCTTCAATAGGCAAATATTTTGAATTATTCACATCTTCTGTTTTTATTCCTATCAAATCTTCAATAAATTTAGGAATTTGCCTATTTGGATTCACATAGTTCATTACAGTTTTAGTTATCTCATATTTTTTTCCAGTATTTTCAACTATACAAATTCCATAGGCGGTTATTTTGTGACCATACCATAATGAGCCGCCGGTATTTTCAAAATCAATTACAAAATATTTTTCTGGCATACCAGAATTCATTATAAAACCTCAATATTTTTTTCAAATTCTTTCTTCAATAGGAATATAATGTCTTACATTTTCTCCTATATAAATCTGACGCGGTCTTCCTATTTTAAAAGGAATGCCTGTATGCATTTCTCTCCATTGAGCTATCCAGCCGGGCAGCCTTCCTATAGCAAACATTACAGGAAACATATTTGTAGGTATTCCCAGCATTCTAAATATCAGTCCGCTGTAAAAATCAACATTAGGATACAAATTCCGTTCAATAAAATAGCTGTCAGTCAATGCACGTTCTTCTAACTTTAGCGCAATTTCAAGGCGTTTGCTGTGTACTCCATATTTGTCAACCATTTCATGACATGTTTTTTTCAAAACTTTAGAACGCGGATCATATGTTTTATATATTCTGTGGCCGAATCCCATTAATCTGAAATTAGAATTTTTATCTTTAGCTTTATCAACATAAAAATCTATACTATGTCCTTCTTCTACTATTTTATCAAGCATTTCCATAACCTTTTGATTGGCGCCTCCATGAAGAGGTCCCCATAAAGCACATATTCCGGCGCAAATAGAAGCATATAAATTTACCTTACTGCTTCCCACAAGACGAACAGTTGAGGTAGAACAGTTCTGTTCATGATCAGCATGAGTTATCAATAATTTTTCAAGAACTTTAACATTAAACGGATCAACTTGATAATCTCTGGTATAACTCGAAAACATCATATTTAAAATATTCGTGCAATAAGAGTATTCACGTTTTGGATAAACAACAGGTTCTCCTATTGATTTTTTATATGAAAACGCTGCTATGGTGCGTATTTTAGACAGCAATCTCGGAACATTTATATCATTGTCAGGTTCGTCTTCAAATAAATGAAAGGCATCAGGATAATACACAGACAATGAGGAAACCATAGAAGATAAGATTGCCATAGGGTGGGCTTTTGACGGATAACCCTCAAAAAAATGAAGCATATCTTCATGTATTAAAGAATTTTCTGTTAATAATGCTGAAAACCTTGATAATTCTGATTTACCCGGCAGTTTACCGTAAACAAGCAAATATGCAGTTTCTATAAATGTCGATTTTTCTGAAAGTTCATCAACAGGATATCCCCTATAATTTAATATTCCCTTTTCTCCGTCAATAAAAGTGATAGCACTTTTACATGCACCAGTATTTTGATAACCGCTGTCCAAAGTTATAAATCCTGATTCTTTGCGCAAATTACTGATATCCACAGCTTTTTCATTTTCCGACCCTATAACTATCGGCAACCTGTAAACTGAACCATCAATTTTTAATTCAGCAAAATTTTCCATTTTTTACCCCTTTAAAACAATGAATTATTAAAGGAATCAAGTATACTTTAAATATATTTTTTTTGCAATATTATTTTATAATATTTTTTTATTGATTTTATATTTTTAACTTGTATAATCAACTACCGATTGTTGAATTATTTTTTATAGTAAATTTATTAAAAGGGGTTGTTGGAATTATGAAAAAAAAATTTTATATTTTTATTTCATTTTTTTGTGTTTTATTTTTTTTCAGCATTACGGTTCTTAACGCAGAACATTATCCGCTCGGCATTGAAGGAATAAAAGCAGGGTCGCTGCCTCCTGCCGGAAAATATCTGAAAGTATATAATCAATATTATAAAACATCTAAAATTTTAACCCACACAGGCGACAGAATCCCTGTTTCTCCAACCAAAATAACATCATTTGCAAGTGCATTCAGATTATTGTATGTTTCCAATTATGAAATTTTAGGCGCTGCTTATGCCGCAGATATAATAATTCCTTTTGTAAATCTTGATATTAATTTTGCAAATTATGATTACAATGTATTTGGATTAAGTGATATTACAGTAGAGCCGTTTGCTCTAGGATGGCATAAAAAAAATTATGATGTTACTGCTGCTGCCGGATATACTTTCAGAACAGGGCCTTATGATGAAATACGCCCGTTTGCTCCAAGTAAAGGATATAATACAATATTGTTAACTGCCGGAGGAACGTATTATCCTGATAAAGAAAAAAAATGGTCTTTATCTGCTCTCAGCCGTTATGAAATTCACGATAGTCTAAAATCTTCCGATACAAAATATGGTCAGAATTATTTTATTGAATGGGGTATAGGAAATCAATTTTCAAAAACTTTGGATTTAGGCATTTCAGGATATTGTCAATGGCAGACATCAAAAGATAAAGGTAATACTGTTTCTGTTTATAAAGACAAAGTTTATGCCGCAGGACCTGAATTCACTAAAGTTTTTCCGGATAGCAAACTTATTTTATCTTGTAAAATGCTTTTTGAATTCGGAGTCAAATCAAGAGCTCAAGGAAATACTGCAGTTGTTTCTT
Source organism: Candidatus Babelota bacterium (assembly GCA_017999075.1). GTDB lineage: Bacteria > JAGOBX01 > JAGOBX01 > JAGOBX01 > JAGOBX01 > JAGOBX01. The sequence continues at coordinate 6,338 of JAGOBX010000034.1, forward strand.
TGACAAGAATATTTTAATTTGAAAAAATTATATAAATATATTTATTTCCATATATTGAAAGATTGACTAAACCAAATATTTTATAAGGAATAGTCAATTTTTCAATATTTTAATACAATTTTAAAATTTATATTTTTCTTTGTTTTATTTTTTCCAGCAGGTTCAACCCGTTAAATATAGCTTTTCTATTCGCTTTTCTGGTATCATCATGAATACCTCGGCATGTTATTTTCAATTCAGAATCAGTATCCATCAATTGTATTTCAGTCATAGCTTTTGACTGAGATCCTTTTTCTTCATCTATTGCAATCTGCTTGTAATGAATAAGTTTCACATTTATTCCAGACTTATTCAATAAAGAAATAATAGCTTCTATCGGTCCTTTTCCTTCTGATATACCTTCGATTTTATTTCCATCATAATCAATAGAAATATAATATTTGCAAAGGTCTTCATTTATAACAATATCTTCAATCTTAACTAATTTATAAGGCCCCTTTACATTAATAATTTCATCATTATAAATTTTAATCATTTCATCTTTAGACAATTCTCCAACCTGTTCAGCTTTCTGTTTCATAACAGGTTGTAAATATAATGCTTCTTCCATAGTTAACGGATAACCCGCAGCATTGATGATTTCATAAATAGCAGTCTTTCCCGATTGGCTTGTAAATCCTATAAATTCTCCTTCGCGTCCAATAAGTTCAGGCTGAATAGGTCTATACGCGCCTTTTTTCATATTTTTTGTTTTTGCACTTCCATCCTGGTGTATTCCGCTTCTGTGAGCCAGAGCATCATCTCCTATCAAAGGCATTTTATCATAAATTTTAACATCTGCCATTTCCGAAACAAGAATTGCTGTTTCATAAATCTTCGACATATTAATCGGGATTTCAATTCCTGAATTATGTAAAGTTACTGCCACCTCATATAAATTTGTATTCCCGGCCCGTTCTCCAAGTCCATTCAAACTGCATTCCAGCTGACGCGCTCCATTAAAATAACTTTCAACAGTAGTAGCTGTTGCCATACCTAAATCATTATGACAGTGGACCGCTACAGTAACAGTTTCTGGAAGGGCTTTAACTACTTTGTTTACCATTTCAATAAAAACAGCAGGTCTTACCCGTTCCACAGTATTAGGTAAATTAATAATAGTTGCTCCAGCCTCAATTATTTCTAAGAATGATTCAATTACAAAATCTAAATTTTCATTACAATCTCCGAAATGTTCTGCGCTGAATTGAATTTCTCCTTTATCGCCAAATAAAGATTTCCCGTATTTTACAGCTTGTACAGCTATTTTTCGTATTTCCTTAGGATCTTTCTGTATTACATATTTCATATTAAACGGACTAAAAGCAATAAATGTATGTATCCTGGGTTTCGCAGCATATTTTACTGATTCATAAACTTTTTTTATATCATATTCCATTGCCCTTGCTAAACCTGAAATAACGACATCATCAGATGATATTTGCGCAAGATGTTTGCAAGCTTCAAAATCCATATCGCTGGCCCCGGAAAAACCCACTTCAATCCCCTGCACTCCGAGTTCAATAAGTTTATTAAAAATTATTTCTTTTTCTTTTAAATTCCATGGTTTTTTCAAAGCTTGATTTCCATCTCGTAAAGTTACGTCATAAAAAAACGGAATATTTTTTTTCATATTACTTTTTTATCTCCAAATATTTTTTTATTGAATTTTAAAAATATTGTAGTAATATATATATATTATTAATATTTTTCAAGAAATTTTTTATTATGTAATAAAAAATATATTCAATTCAGGAGCAATTATATGTATAAAAAAATAATAATCGCTACAGACGGAGCCGAACAAAGCGGTTCTGCAGTTGTAGAAGCGATTAATATAGCTGCTAAATCTAATTCTGAAATATATCTTCTTCATGTTCTTAAAATAGTTGTTGGAGTGGACAGCGTCGGAGGAATTTCCACATTATCATTAATGCAGAAACTTGAAGAATCCTCAAAAAAATACATGAAAACTTTCAAAGGATTGGCGGCCGACGATGGAGTGCTAAAATGTGAAACAATTATCAGGCATGGAGTTGATTTTTATACTGCGATAATAGATGAAACAAAAAAAAAGAATGCTGATTTAATTATGATTGGGAGAAAAAATCCGTCTCACCCGTTAAAACGTTTTTTTTTAGGGAGTGTTACAGGAAAAATATTAACTCAATCACCTTGTGATATTCTTGTAGTTCCGTTGGCTTCTCTTGTTCAATGGGAAAAACTAATGGTTCCTGTAATAAATGATTATGATATCGATTCAGTAATCTCAAAAACCATCCCTCTTGCAAAACAGAATAAAAGCAAAATTTTATTAATAGGAATATATTCGGAAGAACAAATTAAAAATAACGTAGAAAAAAAATTAACCGAATATTCATCTGAATTTACAAAAGAACAAATTCCATGTGAATCAGTTTGTACTTATGGAAATCCTGTAGAAATCATAAACAAAACTGCTTTACATAATAATGCGGATATAATTTTGATGAAAGATTTAAAAGATAAATCCATTAAAAATTTATTTTACGGTTCTTTAGCAGAACAGGTTATAGTTAATTCTATTTCTTCAATATTAATACTAAAATAGCATATTTTATTTGACAAATATTTAAATTATAATATTATTTTATTATTTAATGTGAAAATTTTGATTTTTTCTATACAAACTTTTATATAATTCGGATTTATCCGGACTTATCCGGTTTTAATATATGAAAATTTTATTAACAAACGATGACGGATTCTTATCAAAAGGAATAATTATTCTTGCCGCTTCACTGAGACGTATTGCAGAAGTGATAATTGTGTCTCCGGAAAGTCAAAGAAGCGCAGTAGCAATGTCGTTAAGTCTGCATAAACCATTACGAATGCATAAAATCAAAAAAAATGTATATATAACAGACGGAACTCCGGCAGATTGCATAAATTTAGGTTTATTCGCATTAATGAAAAATAACCCTCCTGATTTAATAGTGTCTGGAATAAATTCCGGACCCAATCTTGCTGAAGATGTTTTTTATTCAGGCACAGTAGGCGCAGTTCTGGAAGGAAGGTTCAGGAATATAAATGGTTTAGCAGTATCTATGTTTTCCGATAAAAATGGAGTTTATAATTACAAAATAGCTGCAGAGATTGCTGTAAATGTTATTCAAAAATTTTTTCTAAAAAATAAATTCAAACAAACTGTTTCATTGAATTTAAATGTTCCTGGAGTTTCGATGCAGTCTGAAATCAAAGGTATTAAATTCACCAAACTTGATACTCATAAATATCCTGGAGAAATAACAGAACGAACAGACACTTCAGGTCAAAAATATTATTGGCTTGGCGGATCGAAAGCAGTATTTGCAAATTCTCAAGGTTCTGATTATAACGCGTTAACTCAGAATTACGCATCATTAACTCCCTTGTATCCTGAAATTACAGATTTTAAATTATTATCTTATCTAAAAAAAACGGCGGTGAAATAATTTGTGGATATAAATTTATTAAAAAATATAAACATTTTTTCAGACTTAAACGACAATGATTTAATGAAAATATCAGGAATAGTTGAAGAACAAAATTTCCCTGAAAATTTTTTTATTTTCAGAGAAGGTGACCGGGGACATGAAATGTTTTGTATAGTCAGCGGATCAGTGGAAATTTCCAGAAATATAGTTGCTGACAAAAGAAAACCTATAGTAACCCTTAAACCAGGTCAATTTTTTGGAGAAATGACTATATTCGATGAAGAACCTCGTTCCGCAAATGTAATGACTCTTGAAAAAAGTGTTTTTTTAAAAATCACAAAAAAAAGTTTTTCGAGTTTTTTAGAACTCAATCCTATAATAGGGTTTAAAATATACAAAAGATTTGTTCATGAATTATGCATGAGGGTTCGTGTTACAGACGATAAAATCCAGGAACGTATATTTTGGGGTTTTGTTTCAAAAACACAATGAAATATATTTGTTCTTTTATGAAAAAATAATTTTTATTTTATAACATAACTAAATAAAATGGAACAATATTCAAAAAGAAGTTTATCAATAAATTCGTTTGACAGACTTGTAAATAATTTATCAAAACTGCCTACGATAGGTTCTAAAACAGCTGTAAGATTAGCTTCGTTCATTATAAAAAGCGAAGAAAGTTTTGTTGAAGAATTTGCTGAATCTATTACAAATGCAAAACAAACAATATCGTTTTGTAAAATCTGCGGTAATTACGCTGAAAACGAATATTGTATATATTGTTCAAATCCGGAAAGAACTCATAAATCAATTTGTGTTGTTGAAGAACCTCTTGATATTTTCAATATTGAAAATACAGGAAATTATAAAGGTATGTATCATGTTTTACTCGGAACAATTTCCATTCATAAAGGTATAGGTCCGGCAAATCTAAATATAGGTACTCTTCTGAACAGGTTAAAAGAAAACACAACTGAAGAAATAATAATAGCAACAAATCCTACATTAGACGGGGATTCTACTGCGTTGTTTTTAAAAAAAAAAATTGAAGAACTAGGAAATTTTAAAATCACAAGGCCGGCAATGGGACTTCCTTCAGGGAGTGTTATAGAATTCACTGATAGGGAAACATTATCGAGAGCTTTTGTTAATAGAATAAAATTATAAAAAATTTATTTTTAGAATTTAAACAAATAAATCTATAAGAACCAGGTATAAATTCTAAAAAAGGGAGTGTGTATTTTATGAGTAAAAAATTGGCTATGATTGACGGCAATACGGCAGCAGCCCATATCGCGTATGCTTTAAGCGATGTTGCAGCTTTATATCCTATAACCCCGTCATCAACAATGGGCGAAGTTGCAGACGAATGGAGAGCTGCAGGCAGAAAAAATATTTTCGGTCAAACCGTACGTATAATGGAAATGCAGTCTGAAGCAGGCGCTGCAGGAGCAGTCCACGGATCTCTGGCTACAGGAGCTTTAACCACCACATTCACAGCTTCTCAAGGTTTATTATTGATGATACCCAATATGTATAAAATTTCCGGAGAATTATTACCCGGTGTATTTCACGTATCTGCAAGATCTCTTGCAGGACACGCATTATCTATATTTGGCGATCATGCGGATGTTATGGCAGCGCGCCAGACAGGCTGGGGTTTACTTGCTTCAGCAAGCCCTCAGGAAGCAATGGATTTAGCGTTAGTAGCTCATTTAACAGCAATAAAATCAAGAGTTCCTTTTCTTCATTTTTTTGATGGGTTCAGAACTTCTGCTGAAATAGCGAAAGTTGAAATGATTGATTATGAAGATATTGCAAAACTTGTTGATATGGAATCTCTGAACGAATTCAGAAACAGAGCATTAAATCCTGAACATCCGAAAATGATGGGTTCAGCGCAAAATCCAGATATATATTTTCAGGCACGTGAACGTTCCAATCCATATTATACAAACCTGGCTGACTCAGTTGAAGAACATATGAAAAAAGTGGGAAATTTAACCGGCCGGCAATACGGCTTATTTGATTATTACGGAGCGCCTGATGCCAAAAATATAATTGTATGTATGGCTTCAGGATGTGATGTTATACACGAAACCGTAGATTACCTTATGAAACAAGGTGAAAAAGTAGGCGTATTAAAAGTAAGACTTTACAGACCTTGGTCAGATAAACATTTAATCAAAGCTATTCCTGAAACAGTTAAAAAAATTGCAGTTCTTGACAGAACTAAAGAATCTGGAGCATTAGGCGAACCGTTATATCTTGATGTATGCACATCTTTGCTCGAAAACTCCAAGAAAAATATTAAAATAGTCGGAGGCAGATACGGTTTAAGTTCAAAAGATTTTACTCCGTCAATGGTAAATGCTGTTTTTGAAAATTTAAAATCAGGGAAATCCAAAAATCATTTTACAGTAGGAATCGAAGACGATGTTACAAATTCATCACTGCCTATCAAAAAAACAATAATAACAGAATCGCCTAATACCATAAGATGTAAATTCTGGGGACTTGGTTCAGACGGAACAGTAGGAGCCAACAAAAATTCAATAAAAATTATCGGAGACCATACTGATGGTTATGCTCAGGGATATTTTGCTTACGATTCAAAAAAATCCGGAGGGATCACTATTTCACATTTAAGGTTTGGGCCGGAAAAAATAAGATCTTCTTATTTTGTAAATCAGGCGGATTTTATTGCCTGTCATAATCAGTCTTATATAACAAGATATGATATTCTCGATGGAATAAAAGAAGGCGGAGATTTTTTATTAAACTGTATATGGTCAGCTGAAGAATTAGACGAAAAACTTCCAGCAGCCATGAAAAAGACAATTGCATCAAAAAAAATAAATTTTTATATAATTAACGCTTATAAAATCGCTGAAGAACTCGGATTGGGAAATAGAATCAATATGATTCTTCAGGCTGCATTTTTTAAAATCACAAAAGTAATAGCTGATTTTGAACAAGTACGGGGTTATATGAAACATGCAGTAAAAAAAACTTATGGTAAAAAAGGCGATGAAGTCGTCAAAATGAATAACGATGCAATTGACAGGGGAGCTGATGCATATTTAAAAGTTGAAGTCCCGGAAAAATGGGCGAAATTAAAAATCACTGCTGATTCAATTCAATATCCAAATGATTTTGTCAGAGATATACTGGTGCCGATCAATTCTCAAAAAGGAGATACTATTAAAGTTTCAAAATTTACACCAGATGGATCATTCCCAACAGGCACTACCAAATACGAAAAACGAGGAATCGCGGTTAAAGTTCCGTGTTGGGCATCTGAAAATTGTATTCAATGCAATCAATGCGCTTACGTATGTCCTCATGCTGTTATAAGACCATATTTAATTAATGAAGACGAAACCAAAAGTCTTCCTCAAGGAACACCGGTTTTAAAAGCAATAGGCAAAGGATTTGAAAATTTAAATTATAAAATACAGATATCTCCTCTTGATTGTACAGGATGCGGAAGCTGCGCTGACGTATGTCCTGCTCCAAAAGGAAAAGCACTTATTATGAAACCTCTTGAAGAAGTCATTGAACAGGAATCAAAACAATATACTTATTTAAATGAATTGCCTGTCCGCGATAATCTGATGGATAAATACACTTTAAAAGGAAGTCAATTCAAGCAGCCATTATTTGAATTTTCAGGAGCTTGCGCAGGCTGCGGAGAAACCCCATACATAAAACTTGTAACTCAATTGTACGGAGACAGAATGGTTGTTGCCAATGCAACAGGATGTTCTTCTATTTATGGCGGTTCAGCTCCTGTTTGTCCATATACATTCAACAAATCGGGTTCTGGTCCAGCCTGGGCTAATTCATTATTTGAAGATAATGCTGAATATGGATTAGGAATGTCATTAGGAATAACTCAACGCAGATTAAAATTGGCGGAACTTATAAATGAAGCAAAAAATTCAAATTCAATTTCTGCAGAATTAAAAGACTTATTTATAAAATGGCTTGAAGAAGGACAGAATGCTGACAGGTCGTCGGAATTAAGCGGCGCTATTAAAAAAATTCTTCCAGAAACAATAAAATCTGTCAATGATCAAACCTTAAAAAATTTACTGATAAAAATTAATGAAAACTCTGATATGCTGACCAAAAAATCTGTTTGGATTATAGGCGGAGACGGATGGGCTTACGATATAGGTTATGGCGGACTTGATCATGTGGTTGCTACAAACAACGATGTTAACATACTTGTTCTTGACACAGAAGTTTATTCAAATACCGGCGGTCAGGCTTCAAAAGCGTCTCAAACAGGTCAAATAGCTAAATTTGCAGCAACTGGAAAAGAACAGAGAAAAAAAGATTTAGGATTAATGTTGACAACTTACGGTTACGTTTATGTAGCATCAGTTTCAATAGGCGCCAATAAAAATCATTATTTAAAAGTGTTAAAAGAAGCTGAAGCATATCCAGGTCCTTCTGTAATAATTTGTTATGCTCCTTGTATAAATCATGGTATAAATATGACCCATTCAATCAACGAAGAAAAACTTGCTGTTGAATGCGGATATTGGCCGTTGTATATTTACAATCCTTTATTAAAAAATGAAGGTAAAAACCCGTTTGTTTTTGAAAGCAAAGAACCTAATGGAAAATTTCAGGAATTTTTAATGAGCGAAGTCAGGTATAGTTCGCTTTCAAAACAATTTCCTGAAATAGCAAAAACACTTTTTGCCAAAGCAGAAAAAGATATGCTTGAAAGGTTCAAGTATTATAAAAAATTAGCTGCTCTTTCATTTGAAGATTTTAAATAAACCTTGTTTATAAAACCAGAACATTCCGGTAATAAAAGCATCGAAATTCTTTGCGCCATTTAGCTTTGCCGTTGTAAAACCTCCGGTAAACCCACTAATAAAACCAACCAATGCAGGACACATTGTTCCTCCTGTAGCAATTGTCAA
>JAGOBX010000483.1 GCA_017999075.1 Candidatus Babelota bacterium
CTCGAACGGTATATTTCCCTTAAAAAAAATCTTTTTATTAAACAATTTAAAAATCTTGAGGAATGATTTTCCGAAAGTTTTACCAGTTAGATTCTCTGTATTTTTCAATCGTAATAATTTTATCGGCAATTTCATCTATTATTCTTTGTTTAAATGCAAAGCTTGAAATATATGTTAATTCGACTGTATTGGTTTTTATAGTTTTAATTTATTATTCTTTATCAAAAAAAAAATATCTTCTAATTTTCATATTATCTATTTTCATTTTTTTTTATATTCAGACATCTCTGTTGAACAGCATCAGAAAAACATACTCCATAATTTCAAATAAATATATACTTCTATCTGACAATATGATAAAAGGCAGAGTATCGGATTTCAAAATAATCGATATGGAAACTGCAGTTTTCATAATAGATGATTTAATAATCAATAATAAAAGTTTCGGAGATATGTCCTTATCTGCAACTGTTACAGGAATAGAAAATTATAATAATTTGCTTGACGCCGAATATATAAGTTTCAAATCAAAAATCAAACTTTATAAAATTTCCGGGTTTGAAAAGATTCTTCCTGCTGTTTTCAAAAAAAATGCAGGCTGGACAGAAATTGAAGCAGATAAAATAAATTTTATTAAAAAAACCCAAAACATTATTTTTAAAACTAAATTTTTTATTTATTCCCGATTCTATAATATTATACCATATCCTTTCAACAATATAGCATACTCAATAATTAGCGGAAACATTGAAGTTATTGATGAAGCTGTCATATCTTCTTTCCAAAAATCAGGAATAATACATATTCTTGCAATAAGCGGACTTCATATAGGTTTGATTTCAATGATGCTTATTGCCGCGCTAAAATTTTTTTTCAATTACGATACGGTTTATTTTATATCTATTTTATTATTATGGTTTTATTGCAGTTTTGTCGGATTTACTCCTTCTGTTTTCCGGGCGACTTTAATGATAACTTTTTACCTGACCGGAAAAATAATACATAAAAACATTTATACTCCGAATGTTCTGCTTACTGGTTTTATAACAATACTTTTAATAAACCCGACTGATATTTTTTCTATCGGATTCCAGTTAAGTTTTCTGTCGGTGGCGGCAATAATAACATCAAATTATTTTTTTAAAATAAAAAATAATTTGATAAATATATTGATTATGAGTTTATTTATTCAGGTTTTCACTTTCCCGCTTGTCAGCTATTATTTTAAAATTATACCCTTATTCAGTATTATCATTAATCTTGTTGTAATTCCCATTTTTACAATTGCTCTGCCTCTGGTTTTTATAATATTTTTATTATCCTGTTTTTCAATGTATGCCGGAAAAATTTCAGGGTTTGCTGCTGCCGGGTTATTTTATATAATTATAAAACTATCAGATACAGCCTACATATTCGGAATCAAAAATATAATACAATATAAATTTTCCAAATCAGAAGTGGCGCTGTATTATATTTTACTTTGCGTTATATTAGAAATTTCAGACGGTATATTATTTTCATCTCATAAAAAAGATTCAAGCAAAACCGACATTGAGCCTCCGCATATATCTCCGTTTTTCTGATTTAATGGATCTGTAAGGTTCACTGAAATTATTTCAGTGCCGGATTCTTTTTCATCAGCAATCATTCTGATGGATTTTTTTATCACGCTGCCTTCAACGCAGCCGCCTCCTATTGTGCCTGCAGTAGAACCGTCAACAAAAACAATCATCCGCGCTCCTGGAGACTGCGGAACTGAACCGCAAGTTTTTAAAACAGTTGACAAAACAAAAGGTTTTCCTGATTTTATTCCTTTATTCAAAAGTTCATCAAGCCGTAACATTTAAAACATCCTCTTTCATAAAACATTTTTATTATTTTCAGTTTATAATTTTATTGGATTCCAAATTAATGACATGATAATTTCAATATTTCTGTTTTATTATTTTTTACCGCTATTATTTCCGATAAAATTGCCAAAGCAATTTCTTCAACTTCAGAATGAGCTATAGGCAAACCTATAGGCGCAAAAATCCTGTTAAGTTTCGCTTCATCAAACCCGGATTTCCCTAATAAAGATTTTACGGCAGCTACACGTTTTTTGCTTCCTATCATTCCAACATATTTAGGATTAAAATCAATAATTTTTTCCAACGTTTCTTTGTCATAAATATGTCCGCGAGTTACTATAACAACATAATCCCTGTCAGTAACAGTTACATGATTATTTAATTCTGAAAATTCTGAACAAATTGTATGCACTCCATATTCTGTGAATTTAGAAAGCAGATCCTGACGGTCGTCTAATACTGTAACATTAAACTTAAAAAATTGAAGAAGTTTGCACAAAGCTTCAGCCACGTGTCCTGCTCCGAAAATATACAACTTTTCTTTTGGAGCAAATTCCTGTACAAATAATATTATTTTTTCATTTTCTACGGTAAATTCAATTGTTCCTATAAATAATTCAGGAAGAATTTCCAATTCGCGTTTTATGGAATTAATCATAATATCCTTTTTGTGATTTTCAATAAAGCAGCCGTACAAAACATCAAAATTCCTGCCTAACAACATTTTTTCTCCGGTTTTAGCATATATGTTATCATTTAAAAATATTATCAAAAAACTTTTTTCGTTCAAATTTATCAGTTCAACAATTTTTTCATAATCATTCTTATTTGTTTTCAACGCTTACAACCTCGCAATTAATTTTTCCATCTTTTACCTGTATATTAAGTTTATCCGAACTTTTAACATTTTTAACAGAATTTACAGTTTTATTAGTTTCAGTAAAAACCACGGAATAACCTCTGTCTATTATGTTAAGCGGATTCAAATGTATAAGGTTTTCATTATATTTTGCAATAACAGATTTACGTTTGTCTATACCAATCCTCAATACTTTATTTATAATTTTTGTTAAATGACCTGTTTGAAGTCTTGATGAAGCAATCTTGTTTTCCAGCAATTTTTTCAATTCATTTTTTTTCAGAAGTTCAGATTGTTTGAAGTTATCAATTTTTAATTTCAGTTTTGAATAAAAATTCATACCTGAAATAATTTTCTTATAAAAATTATATTTTGAAGTCAGTGACGAAGATAACCTTAATTGAGATTCATTGCAAAACTGTTTTAATATTTCAATTTTATAAAAAGGGTATTTAAACGGTA
>JAGOBX010000484.1 GCA_017999075.1 Candidatus Babelota bacterium
GATGCATATAATCAAGGCTTTTTTTTCCGCGTTCGTTAACATCAATAACCTTAAACTTATTTTTCATATAATTTATCCAATTCCAAAGGTAAACCTATTTTCAGTTTATAATAAAAAATTTAGAAATTTTTTTATAAGTTGTATAATCTAATCCCTGAATATTTTTTAATTCGGTTATTTTTGAAAAACCGCCTTTTTTTTCCCTGTATTTTATAATTTCTCTTGCAATCTTTACCGTAACAAATGGAATTTGACGTAATTCTTCGTATTCAGAACTATTTAAATTTATGGGTTCTACTTCTTCTTTCCCTGTATATTTTTTTTTCTTATACCTTTCAATAGTAACAAATTCCCTTATTTTTTCAATTTTTTTTGGACCGAATCCTTTTATATTTTTTAAATCATCTATATTTTTAAATCCGTTATTTTCTTCTCTGTAATCAATTATTCTCTGCGCAGCTGATTTCCCAACGCTTTTTATTGAAGTCAATGTTTCCATATCAGCATTATTAATATCTACCTTATCTCCATCATCGGAAGAACTTAAAATTTTTTTCCCTGATTTTTTTTTTGAACGCGGGTTTTCCATATCAGTTCTAATCTCGTCGGATTGGTTTCTTTTTTTACTCGACTCAATGAAAACCATATTTTTATCACTATCGAAATCTGCAACTGTAAGATAATATTTGAAAGTTTCAAATTTAGTATCGCCAATACCTGAAACATTTTTCAAATCATCAATCGTTTTAAAATTACCATTATCTTCTCTGTATTTAATTATTTTTTGCGCTGTAGTTTTTCCTATTCCGCTGATTTCCATCAAATCATCTGCAACAGCTTTGTTTAAATCAAGTTTTAACGATTCCCTAAAAAATAATTTTTCTTCTTCTGTAAGAGGATTTATCGGCTTGTAAATTACCTGTATATATTCTTTTTCTTTCTGAAGGGGTTTAGAATTTTTTTTCTGTTCACCTAAAATTTTTTCTCTGAAACTATTATAATTTTTTATATATGCCAAATTAATAATAATTGAAACGGTCAATATTATTATAAAAATTTTTTCTCTAATCAAACTCATTATAAGTCGCTTAAATGGGACATTATTATTGCCGCTGTAACCGCAGCGTTTAATGATTCGATTTTAGGATTAATATTTATCCTTATTTTTTTTATTTCATCGTTATCTACAAATATCTTATCTACTCCATGGTGTTCATTGCCGATAACCACAGCTATTTTCGAAGTTTTATCAAAAGAGGTTTTATAATTATCTCCCCCTGCCGGAGTTGTTGCAAATATTTTAAAATTTTTTTTATTCAATGTTTCTATTATAAAATCAGGTTCAATATCATATATTATAGGTATATGAAGATGTGAACCCAGAGCGCTTCTAATAACTTTCATATTATATAATTCAACGCTGTTTGAAAGTATCATGATCCCGCTCATATTCAATGCAACAGCAGTCCTTATTATTATGCCAAGATTTCCAGGATCTGAAATTTTATCAAGTAAAATTATTTTTGAGGTGGGGGTATCTAAAGCATTTTCTATAGGTAAAAAACGCATTGGGGCTACACAGAATATACCCTGCGGAGAAACAGTGTCAACAAGTTTTCTGAATAATTGATCTGTTACAGTATACACAGGACATTTGATTTTTTTTATTCTGTCTAACAATTGAGCTGATTTCGGATTCCCAAAAAATTCTTCAGAACATACAACATAATCCGGTTCAATTCCAGCATTCAACAATTCTGTAACACAAATTATACCTTCAATAATATATTTGTACAGTTCTTTTCTATACCTTTTGTTATGGAGTTTAATAATTTCCTTTTCAACTTTAATGGGTAAGCCCATAAATCACCTCAACAAAAGAATAAAGATAATATTTAACTTTAATAATAATTTTCAAACATTCAAAACTTTAACTTATTCGTTATTGAATTTTATATGATAAATTTTAAATTACTGTTTTGATTTCGTCAATAAAATAGTTAAAATTTATATTTTATTATATTTTTGATTAAATCAGTTATAATATTAAATATAGTTTTTAACGATGCTCCTTTTTGCGAGTCAGCACTCCTTGGCTGATGCTCAACATCTGTTTCTATTATTTTAAATTTATTTCTACGGCTTAATATTAAAAATTCAGCATCAAAAAATCCGGAAAAAATTCGGCAATCAATTGTATCAACAACTTTTTTTTTAAAAAGCTTCGTTGCGTTTATATCTCTTATTTTCACATCAAAAAATAAATTTATTATAAAACTATACGTTCTGGAAAATACCGAACGTAAAAAATTATCATTTCTCTTATATCTATTGCCTACTACTATATCATTTGAATCAATATATTTTAAAAGTTTGTTTAATTCAGTTATAGGAACCTGATTATCTGCAGGAAGCCAATAAATATTTTCAAAGCAGGCTTTTTTGAATCCTGCCCATAGTGCAGCTCCAACACCATTATTTTTTTGATGGGTTATTGTTTTTATTATTGGATTTGCATCTGAAAGATTTTTGATAATTTCAATTGATCCGTCTGTTGAACCATCGTCAACAATTATAATTTCAGTTCTTTCAAAAAAATCATTTTCTGATATATATTTTATTACAGATTCAACAGTATGCCCAATTGAATTAATTTCGTTATAAACAGGAATAATTACAGATAAATTCATCCATCTATTTTTTTATTTCTAATAATTCAATTTCAAAAACAAGAGTTTCATTCGGCCCAATCATTGCTGCTCCGTATTCACCATATCCCAGATCCGGCGGGATAACTGCTTTCCATTTTGAACCTACCGGCATAAGCTGCAAAATTTCAGTCCATCCTGGAATCACTCCAGAAACAACAAATTCTATAGGTTCGCCGCGTTTATATGAATTATCGAATTCTTTTCCATCAACAAAACTTCCTATATAATTAGCAACTATAGTATCCGTATCTTTAGGTTTATCTCCCGTGCTTTCTTTTATAACTTTATATAAAATTCCGCTAGGCAATTCTATAACTCCAGGCTGATTTTTAAATTCTGTTCTGTATTTTTCGCCTTTTGCCTTATTGGTTTCAGATACTTCCTGAAATTTCATTTGCTGTTTTTCCATCATTTGCTTTTGAAAACTCATTAATGCATTTTTCATGTCA
>JAGOBX010000485.1 GCA_017999075.1 Candidatus Babelota bacterium
TTAACCTTGCTTCAAGAATATGTTCTTCAACTCCTGCAAAAAAAATATATGTCTGCGATAAAACTTTTTCACAAAATTCAGAACACTATACTTTTCAGCAGCTCGAACCAATAAAATTCAAAGGTTTCGACAAACTAATTCCGATTTATGATACTTTATAATTTATACAATTGAAAAATTGAAAAAACCAGGCAAATATCTTATGCGATATTACAATTTTACCCTATTTCCGAAAATTAAATAAAAAAATCTTTTTTATTGGGATTGAAGGGATTCTGTTATATCTGAATATGCTTCATGAAGATTTTCATATCTGTCTTCTTTTTTTATTTCAAGAAATTTTTTGAGAATATTTATCATAATACCATAATTTTCCTTAAAATTATCACTAAAAAGCGAATCAATGTCAGGATTCATATGAAGCATTAAAGTTGACATCATATCCTTGCCTTCAAACAATACTTTACCTGTAAGCATTTCATATATTATACAACCGATTGCATAATAATCAGTTCGGTAATCTACAGGCGAGCAGCTTATCTGTTCCGGAGCCATATACTGAACAGTGCCTGAAATATTTTGATCTATCGATACAGTAACATCGTCAGAAACATTTTTAGCAAGACCAAAATCAAGAACTTTAAGATTGCTTTTTTTGTCAATCATAAAATTTTCAGGTTTTAAATCGCGGTGAACAATATTTACCTGACGGGCATATTCCATGGCATTAAATATTTGTTTCAAATATTTAATCGTAAGTTCTTTTCCAAAACCGTTAGAATACTCTTCCATAAGCAATTCTTTCATAGTCTTTCCTTCAAAATATTCCATCGATATATACCATTTCTCTTTGTCAAGCTGACCTAAATCGTAAATTGATATTATATTAGGATGATTAAATTTAGCTGCAATTTTAGCTTCTTTCATTGCTTTTTCAATCATATCATCCCCTCTGTATTTCATTATTTTAAGAGCAACTTGACGGTCAAGACTCGTATCATGAGCAAGAAAAACTTCGCCCATTCCTCCTTTCCCAATAAGATTTTTAAGGGTATACCGTTCTATCTTAAATTTTTCACGAGAATTGACAAGCAACGATTCGCTTATTTTCTTATATTTTTCAATTTCCTGATTTTGCTTATGCTGCTCAGCTTCATTAACAAGCCTCATAGTATCTTCAAGAAGTTTATCAGCATCAAGATATTTTAGTTCTGTTATAAGTATTTCTTCAAAAATATTTTTTGCTTTAAAATAATTTCCTAATGTTTTATGCAATTTACCCAATTTATATGTCAATTCAATTTTAATTGTTTTATCCGTTTCCTTATCAAGTATGGATTCAAGAAACTTTATTGCGAGATTGCTCTTATCCAGTTTTATCCATGAATCAAGAATAACATCTAAAGCTTTATATTTAAATTGAGTATTGTTTTTCACATGATACATACCATTTTCTATTGCAGTATCATATCTTTCAGTTTCAAAATGTATCTGCATAAGCATATAATAACATTTGGTAACCATTTCTGTGGAAGGATTAAATTGAATAATAAACTCAAGCAGCTTTTCAGAATAATTATTTTTATCAATAAATTTTCTGCAGTATTCTGTTATAGTATGCCTTGCAGAAGAATTTTTAGCAAACTTTTCAGAAAAATTCAGAAGTTGTTCAAGATCGTCTAACTGATACATGCAGTCAAATAATCTTTTTATTTCAGAATAATTTTTTGTAATATCAGTATATTGGACAAAATAATATAAAGCTTCTGAATACTCGCCTGTCTGATATGAAAGATTTGCAAGCCTTTTTATAAAATTCGTATCTTCAGCATTGCAATACGAAAGATAAACTTTCAAATAATAAATCTCATACTCTATATTTTCCAAAACACTGTATATTGATATCATTGAAGAAATGCAATAACAGTATTCATATCCTGCATTTATCATTTCAAGATAATAAGCTATTGCTCCATCATAATCTTTCTGTTCTGTAAGTATATACGCAAGAACTTTTTTCACATCATAGTTTTCAGGATATTTTTCAATCAGCATCTCAAAAAAAATCCTGGCGTAATTAAACGAATTAGAATTATAAAAATACATGCTTAACGCAAGATAAAAATCCTGTTGAAAAATTTCCGTTTCTGAAGAAACTTTTTTAACAATAACATTTACAGCAGAATCAATCTGTATATTCTGTCCCGCGGCCGTATGATTCAAAATCTCAATAATATCATCGGAAGATTTTAAACCCACAAAAGCTTCAATAAAATTCGAATAAGAATCTATAGAAGAAATAATAATTCCGCTGTAATAATAAGATTTCAGGTTTGATATTTCTCTGTATTTTTTTTTATTAACATAAATATCAAATAATTGATTTATAATTTCCGGTCTTTCAACATCTTCTCCTGCAGCTTTCAGTTCTTCATATTTCACTAAATAAGAATCATAATCTTTTTTTTCAAAATAATAATTAATGGATTCATTCAAAAGACGTTTTTTTTCTTCAGGATAAGTTTCAATGATTAAATACAGAGTAGATTCATATTCTTCATAAATGCAATTATGTTTATATACATCATTTATAAACAAATTAACAGTTTTTAAAGTTAATTCTATATCTTTTCTATACTCTTTAGAAACAGGAATGAAAAAAAATGAAAATTTTTTTTTCGATTTTTCAACTTTCTTTTTTAAATTGATAATTTCAGAAACCAAAACCTTTTCAGGTTCAAAATCAAATAAAGACAAATATTTATAAATTTTATTTTTAGTTATTTTATATACAATTTTTATAAAAAAAATATATATGAAAAATATCAAAACTATTGCTGCAATTGCTATTATCGAATATATCATATTTTTACAACTATACTATTATTTTGATGCTTTTAGATTTTTATATTTTTTTTATTTATTAAAATTATTAAAATATCTTAATTTTATCACTTAATATTTTTTTGTCAATGATAAAAAAACTTGTTTTTCCAAATTTTAAATCTATAATAGAACTTTATGTTGTTCATAAAAATATTTTTAACATAAAATTATGACATAATTAAAAAATCAGTATTTCAGGATATTTTTTAATTTACAATTTTTTTATTTTATTTTTTTAATAAGAAGTTATCATTGAAAATTATAATTG
>JAGOBX010000035.1 GCA_017999075.1 Candidatus Babelota bacterium
AATCAAATATGAAACTATAATAATTATTGTATATTTCACTAAAATAAGATTTAAAAATGATAAATGAAATAAAATTGTTATTATTTATTTTGCCCAATAAGCACCAATTTTAAAATTGACACTTACTGGACATTTAAAATTTTTGAAACACTTATTTTTATAAGTATTTCAATATGATTTTTTATTAATTCCCTTTTTTAGCTTTTTTTTCTGCTCTTCTTTCTTTTAAAGATTTTTGAGGAGCTTTTTTAGTTTCTTTTTTTCCTTTATCCTTAGCCGCCATATAAAATCAATCCTCCTTATTTTATAAAATATAAAAATGTATTTCTATGAGTAGCATTTTATATTTTATTAAGATAAAAATCAATAATAAAAATTCGGTATTTATATAATTGCTCATAATAAAAAAGTATTGTATTTAAATTTATTATTTTTATTCTTCAGCAGTTTCTACATCATTAAGTTCCGGCAAAATAAGTTTTGCGTCAGATTCATTTAAAGCTTCAACGCTTTTTAATTTTCTCTGTATCGCTCTTGTACGTTTCCCCATCACATCGTCTAACTGGCTCAATCCTGTCTGTATATTGTTTTGAGCTTTTTCCATTAAGCCTCCAAATACTTCAAATTCTTTTTTTACAGCGCCTAATATCCGCCAAACTTCACTGCTTCTTTTCTGAATAGCCAATGTTTTAAAACCCATTTGCAAACTATTAAGAAGAGCTCCGAATGTAGTAGGTCCTGTTATAATAATTTTAAAAGTTTTTTGTAATTCTTCCAACAAACTTGCTTTTCTGACTACTTCCGCATATATACCTTCAAATGGCAAAAACATAATTCCAAAATCTGTTGTGTTTGGTGGATCAATATATTTTTCATTAATATCTTTAGCCATCTTTTTTATTGTATTTTCCAAATTTTTCTGACATTGTTCTATTTGAATAACATCTCCAGTGTCATAAGCAGTCTGTAATTGTTCATACATATCCTTGGGAAACTTTGCATCAACAGGCAGCCATACCTGCCCGTCATTATCATCTCTGCCCGGAAGCTTAATTGCAAATTCCACCAAATCATTGCTGCTTGCTTTTGTTTTTACATTTGCCTGATACTGACATGGAGATAAAACTTGTTCAAGCAGCATAGCCAATTGAACCTCTCCTATTCCTCCTCTCATTTTGACATTACTTAATACTTTTTTTAAACCTCCTACATCCTGCGCCAGTATCTGCATTTCTCCAAGCCCTTTTTGCACTTCAATTAATTGTCTTCCAACAGTTTCAAAACTTTGCCCTAATCTTTCACTTAGAGTTTTTTCCAATTTTTCTTCAACAGTTGTACGAATTTTTTCCAATCTAACTTCTGTTAGTTTGGTTAACTCATTTTGCCTGGTATCCATTTGCCTGAATTTTTCCTGCTGCAAATCATTAAATGATTTAATGCTGCCGTCAAAAGTTTCTTTGAATTCTTTCAAAGATTGCGCCAGCGAATCACGCATAAACTTGTTATCTTCTCTTGATTGATTACTTATTCTATCAAGTCTCTGAACATTTGAATTCGAAAAATCAATAATATTTTTTGTTAATTCTTCACGATTAGATTTATTATTTTCATTTAACGAAAAATTTAACTGATTCATCTTATCAGCTAAAGTCTTTTCAATTTCTTTGAGAGCATTCATGCTTTGTTCGGCAAATGTTTTTAAAGTAGCATTGAGTTCTATACGGTTTTCTTTGGCAATAGATGCATTTTCATCTCTATTCTGTTTAAAATCATTTTTTAAATTTGATTCAATTTTATTAAGAACAATTTGAATTTCAGAAATTTTAGCATTTATTGAGACAAAATCATTCACTACTTTAAATTTATTAACAAATATTAATAATACCGCAATGATTATTATAATCATTACTGCAGACATTATAATAAACGCTGTTTCCATTATTTTCTCCGTTTAATTATAATTTTAATCTTAATTTATTTTTTTCAGGATAAATTTCATCAATAAAAATTTGAACTTTATGGCCCGGTTCAAACTGTTTTGAAGTTGACAAAAAACCTGTAACAAGATAATCTTCTAATTCTACAAAATATCCTGCAGGAATTTTTTTTATAACTATACCATTAAATAATTCATTCATCTGATATCTTTTCAAATATTCAAAAATCCATTGGGTTTTAACATTGCTCTGCAGCATCTTAATTTTATTTATTTTTTTTTCAATATCAATAAACATAGTGAGCATTTCAGAATGATCGTAATTCATTAGTTTGTTTTCAAAAAAACCTGAAAGCTGCCTTATTATAAGAAAATCATTATATCTCCTTACAGGAGAAGTATACTGAGTGTATCCGTCCAATCCTATTGTTGAATGAGGCATACGATACATACCATATTTCGATGAAGGATATTTAGTTAACAATTTTCGAAATAATACAGGATTATATTCGCTAAAAACTCGTTCTTCCGGCAATATATCATAAAAAGGGGCATCCTGCATTCTGTAAATTATAGGTATATTGTTATCGTCACAAAATTTTGACATCAAATGATTAGCAAATATCATCAATTCCGCTATTATCAGTTTGGAAGGAGAATCTTTATTGATTTTTGTTACCGTAATTTCATTACCATATAAACGTACTTCAACTTCTGGTTTGTTAAATATGACTGCTCCATTCCTAATTCTTTCATTTCGTAATGAATCTGTAATTTTTTTAAGAATGCAAAATTGAGCACTTATCTGATTTTCATTTTTTTTTTCATTCATTATCGTATCTACTTCAGAATAACTCAATTTTTTAGAAACTCTGATTACTCCAGGATATACCGAATACGAAATAATTCCGAATGATTTATCAAACCTAATTTCCATTGTTACAACAGGTTTATCAGTTTGTTCAATAAGACTCGACAATCCTGCAGATAATTCCAGCGGAAACATTGGTATTACCTTGTGCGGCAAATAAATATTCATAACTCTGTTAATTGCTTCGTTGTCAATAAAACCGCCTTTATCAACATATACTGATGGATCTGAAATATATACAAATATACTATATCCAGACTCAGTTTCTTCGATAGAAACAGCATCGTCAATTATCATCGTAGATTTATCGTCAACAGTAAAAATATTCTTATCTTTAATTAAAGTTCTTCCTGTAAAATCATCAAATTCCCGCAATTTAATTACTGCTGATTTCACATCATCAGAAAATTCTTCGGTTATTCCGGCAACTAATGTAATGGGATCTGCTTCAGGCGATATACGATTCGCCCGGAATAAAATATCATATATATTTTTTCTTATATCATTTTTTTGAGGATCGATGATTTCCGAAAACATTTTTATTATTTTATCATGGTTATTACAAAATAAAAAATTCTCAAAACTTTTAAATATAATTTCATAATCACCTGATTTTTCAATTTCTTCTTCCTCATCCAATGAAATAAGCTTTTTAAGCAAACCAAGATTTTTTTTATTTTCCTCATCATTTTTTTCTTTTTCAATATTTTTCTGAATTTGCGAAACAACTTCTTCTTCTGTTTTCGGTCTAAATTTAAAATTGATTTGTTTAAAATAAATCGGCGATTCTTTTAATGTTCTGAATACCGATGATATATTGATATAAGAATTATCTGCAAAATTAAGGGAACTTAAATCCTGAACAGAATACTCAACCGGTTCATTTTTTATTGTTTCCCACAACAAACATATATCAATTGTTTTTGAAAGTTCTGAAACTTTTGCAATATATTTCCTGTAAAATTCGGCGAACTCAGATTCTTTGACATCTATAGAAATTTCCTGAATAATGTTTTTTCCGGAAACAGATTCATTTTTTCCTGTACCGGTAATAACCTTATATTTTTGATTTTTTTTATCCTGAGTCTGGATTGTATTAAGCACTAACCCGAGTTTTACCGTATTTCCGTCAATATATTCTATCAGCATATTTCCCGCCAAATTATAAAAAATATGAGTTAGTTAAAATATTTAAATTAATTTTGCAGCCTGATTTTTAAAGCTGTCCAGAGTTTGAACCAAAAAGAAAGTGAAACTCTTCCTGTTAAAAGAGATGAATAATCATTACCTATTTTTTTCAATAATTCAAAATAAATTGATTTGATAATTTCCAATGTAAATAAATATTTTTTTTGTGTACAAGTTATATACTTATCACATTCAAAATAATAATTTTCGGCAGTTTTATCTATAAAAACAAATAATTCTTTAAGTTCTGTTATTTTCCCATCATTTATAAATTTTTCATATTTTTCATTTGTCAATCCGAATTGTGCCAGCCATTCCGCAGGGATATATCTTCTGTTCTTGTTTTTATCTTCCTTTACATCTCTTAAAATATTTGTAAGCTGTAACGCCAATCCGAGATTTTCTGCGTATTTAAACAAATCCTGAGTCCGTTCATTTTCAGGAACAAACAATTCTATGCATACATATGCAACACGGCTTGCAACTTTGAAGCAATAATCATATAATTCGTTAAAACCATCATAATGTGTTTTATATAAATCAGTTCTGACTCCTATTACAATATCATATAAATATTCTTTTGATAATCTGTATTCTTTTATTATATACTGAAGAGAAGTGAACATTTCATGATTAACTTTATTTTCGGAATAACATAACTCAAACAGTTTATCAAACTCAATAAACTGTTTTTTTTTAGTTTCAGCATCATTATTTTCATCATCTGCAATATCGTCTGCTATTCTGCAAAATGCATATACAGTATATATTGCCGAGCGCAGATGTTTTGGAAGAAATAAAAATGAAAAATAAAAATTTTTAGCATTTGAATAAGTTAATTTGCGGCAGTATTCGAATGATTCTTCTAAAGTATAATTTTTGTTATTCATATTCTAAATTATTTCAATCAGATTTTTTTAGAATTAAAATATTCTTCAAGTCTATCATTTTCTTTATTTTTCACATAAATAATCATATCCGGATGAATTTCCAATATTTTTTTTATCAATGTTTTATATTCAGTTTCAGAAGCTATAACTGCCGTAGCTATAATATCAGATATCAATGCAGTATCATAAACTACAGTCGCGCTCCTTAAAAAATCAGAATTTTTTCCTGTTTTAGGATTGAAAATATGACAATAATATTTATTTTCGAAAAATACATATCTCTGATAATCTCCTGAAGTGGCTGCATTTTTATCGTATAAATTAAGGATTTTTAAATAATTTTCAGTATTATCAGGATCCTGAATAGCTATATTCCAATTTTCTGTTTTATTTTTTTTCCCCACCACAAAAACATCTCCGCCTGCATTTATTACTGCCCCTGAAATATTATTATTTTTTAATATTTCCACAGCTCTGTCAATAGCATACCCTTTAGCAATTCCGCCTAAATCTATTTTTATAAATTTATTTTTAAACCCTATTGTTCCGCTGTCAAAAAAAATATTTGACGTCCCCACATATTTAAAATTTTCTTCTGATTTTTTCAATGAATTTAACACATTTGAATCTTCCGACAAATTAAAATCCCAGAATTGTCCTATTGTAAAAACAGTAATATCAAAATATCCTTCGGTTATCTTATTGTATTCAAAACTTTTTTTTAATATAAACTCTTCTTCTTTATCTATTTTCACAATGTCTGTATTTCTATTATTTATCTTATAAACAACACTTGATTCTATGGATTTACTGAATTTGTTTTCTATTCTTTTGAATTCTTCGAATACTGAATTTATTATATTATTTGCTTGCGGAGATTCAGGTATTCTGATAGATATTATGGTATCCATCAACAATTCTTCACGCATAACATAATCCAAATCATCGGCATTTTTCCCTTTTGAACAGGAAAATATAAACAAAACAATCGGCAACAAATAAAAAAAATTACCTATACGCATAAAAATTAATTTAATATCCTATTTCTTTAAGTTTTGAATCATTATGCCGCCAATTTTCAAGAACCTTTACCTGAATTTCAAGATATGCAGGTCTGTCTATATATTCTTCAATTTCTTTTCTGCTGATTTCTCCGATTTTTTTCAACATTTGTCCTTTTTTGCCTATAATTATACCTTTTTGAGAATCACGTTCAACATAAACTATTACTCTTATATAACTTTTATTGTTTTTTTCATTTATTACTTCCGTTTTGCATGTGACAGAATGCGGAATTTCTTCTTTAGTAAGTCCAATAATTTTTTCTCTTACAAGTTCAGAAATGTATATAGAATCTGATAAATCACTTTTAATATCAGAATCAAAAAAACGTTCGGAATTTTTCAAATATTTTTTTATAACATTTATAAGAGTATCCAGATTATATCCGCGTAGAGCAGATACAGGAACTATATCGTCAAATTTATATGTTTCTGAAATCTGTTTTATTATAACTATAAGTTCATCTTTTTTTATTTTATCGACTTTATTTAAAACAAGTATTTTCGGAGCCAAAGTTTTTTCAAGGAAATTTATATGTTCAAGAAGTTTATTCGATATGTTAGTTTTATTTATTGTTTCAAGATCAATTACTATTAACACAGCTGAAACATCAATAAAAGAAGACACAATTTCTTTAATCATATACTTTCCTAACTGATGTTTAGTTTTATGTATTCCAGGCGTATCAATCAATACTATCTGTGAATCAGAATCATTGAATATTCCTCTAATCTGAAACCTGGTAGTTTGGGGTTTCGGAGAAGTTATCGCAATTTTTTCTCCGAGTATTTTATTCATCAATGTAGATTTTCCTGCGTTTGGAAGTCCGGTTATTGAAACAAAACCGGATTTAAATTCAGTTGTATCAGTATTTTTATTTTTTTTCATAAATTATAACACGACTTTTAATAATAAGATTTAATGAGCCACAGGCATAAATGTTTATCACTACTCAACTGTAACACTTTTGGCTAAATTTCTCGGCTGATCAATGTCGCATCCAAGAAAATCCGCGATTTGATAAGCTATAACCTGTAAAGGAATCACATTTACAATAGGCGCAAGTGCTTCTATTGTGTCAGGTAAAAATATTTTATGGTCAACAAGTTTTTCCGGAATATCTACAGATTCATTTGTAACAACTATAGTAATTCCGTCACGAGCCTTAACTTCCTGTAAATTACTTATAACCTTATCTGTTATAAAACTTTTGGTGGCTATTGTCAGTACCGGCATTTGTTCAGTTATAAGCGCTATTGGTCCGTGTTTCATTTCACCTGCCGCGTAACCCTCAGCATGAATATAAGATATTTCCTTAAGTTTCAAAGCGCCTTCTAACGCAATAGGAAAATTATAATGTCTTCCTAAAAAAAGAAAATCAGAATAATTATGAAACTTCAATGATAATTCTTTATAATAATCAAACTTATCCAGGGCTTCCTTTATTTTTGAAGGAATTACAGATAGTTCTTTTAAATTGGTTTTATATTCCTTTTCTGAAATAATATTTTTTATTTTTGCCATATACATTGAAAACATAAATAATACAGTTAATTGAGTGGTAAACGCTTTTGTTGAAGCCACTCCTATTTCAGGTCCGGCATTAGTATAAATTATTCCATCGCATTCACGGGATAAAGCACTCCCGCGAACATTGCATATTCCAAGAGATAACGCGCCTTTTTCTTTAGCATTTCTAAGCGCAGCAAGGCTGTCCGCAGTTTCTCCGCTTTGAGATATTATAAGGATTAAATCATCTTTTGATACAGGAACATTTCTGTATCGGAATTCTGAAGCAATCGCTGCTTCCACGCAAATACCGCAAAATTCTTCAAGATAATATTTTCCAATCAATCCCGCATGCCAGGCTGTACCGCAAGCCACTATATATATTTTTTTAATTTTTTTAAGATAATTATCATCTATTTTGCAATATCTGAATTTTATTTCTCCTGTTGAATCATCATATTTATCTTCGATAGTTTCAGTTATAACATCCGGCTGTTCGAATATTTCTTTAAGCATATAATGTTTGAACCCTTTTTTTTCAGCGGTCATAGCATCCCAGTTTATATTGGTAACAGCTTTATTCTGCTTATTGCCTTTAAAATCCATAACCTCAATATAAACAGGCGTTACAACAGCCAGTTCTCTGTCATCAAGGAAAATTATATCTTTTGTATACGGCAAAATAGCAAGCATATCAGAAGCGACAAAATTTTCTTTTTCTCCTTTTCCTATAACAAGCGGACTCCCGGATCTTGCGCAAATAATTTTATCAGGTTCTTTCAAAGATATAACGCAAACAGCATATGAACCTGTAACAAGTTCCAATGCTGTTCTAACAGCATCAACCAAACTTGTTTTATAATTTTTTTCAATCAGATGAATCAACACTTCAGTATCAGTTTCCGATTTAAAAATATGATTTTCCTTAATTAATTCTTTTTTAAGTTCTGCATAGTTTTCAATTATTCCGTTATGAACCACAGCAAACTGCTCAGAACAATCAATGTGAGGATGAGAATTTTCATCTGAAGGCTTTCCGTGAGTTGCCCATCTCGTATGAGAAATACCAACATTTCCCGCCACTTTAATATTCTCAATTTTTTTTTGCAAATCAGAAATCTTGCCAACTGATTTATATGTCTGCAAAGCTGTTCCCGAACTATTTATAACACAAATTCCAGAAGAATCATATCCGCGGTATTCAAGCCGTTTCAAACCTGAAAATAATATTTTTATAGAACGTCTGAATCCTACGTATCCTACTATTCCGCACATTTAATTTTTCCATCCTTTTTTAAGTTTATAAATAATTTTTTCAAATAATCCGGAACGAACTCATTTTGAATTATAATATGATATATTCTGTTCAAGGTAGAATCAATAAATTGTTTGAAAAAAAATTTATTCTCTATAATTCCAAGTTTAACGTAAGCTGCATTTGCCTGCATCAGCCTCTGCAAACCTGTAAAATCATATTTTTTATCAAATTCACTTTCTGAAAAAATATCAAATTTGCATAAAAATTTTTTTTTATAATAATCATAAAGCTCGGCATAGCAGCCGCTAATATCTTCCGCAACATAAGGATCATTCAGCAATGAAGCAATATCATAAAAATTCGAACCAGAATATGCAGTCTGATAATCAATAAAATAAATTTTATTTCCGGAAACTATTATATTTTGAGATTGAAAATCACGGTGTATAAAAAAACTGTTGTATCCGGCAAAACTTTTTTTATTATTTTTATCTTCCCGCGAACTGTCAGTCAAATATGAAGCCATATATTCAAAACTTTTCATAAGCGCGGAACTGTCATAATCAGCAGCTAAATATTTATCTAAAACCATATTTCTGAAATATTCAGTTTCCCATAAATAAACAGTATTATCAAATAATCTGTCAGGATATTTTTTTATAAGCTGTTCTCCGCATTCTGACTGCATAACCAGCAATTCATCGATGATTTTTTTGTATAAACTTGAAATTCCGATTTCTTTATTTTTTATTGAATTATAAACAATATTTTCACCAAGATCCTGGATAAGAATATATTTTTCGTTAAGATCAACATTCAAGATTTCAGGAACATTAATTTTTGAAGATTTTAAAATTAAAGTAATATCAATAAACCGCTGAAGTTCTGTTTTATCATTATATTCACAATATATATAATTGTCTGAAACCGAACTTATCCTAAAATATTTTCTTGATGATCCGCCAGTAGTTATAGGTATAATATTTATTTTTTCGGAACTAACATATTTTTTTAAAACATTATTCTTATAAATCAGTAAAGTGGAAATATCAATTTTCATAAATTTTTCTTTGCAGAATATGAAGACAAAATAGTTTCAACTGCATCTTTCGCCGCTGTAACTTGCGATTCACTTCCTGATAAATGAAGCCTGCCATATCTGCCTCTGTATCTGTAATGAACCAAATCTATATCAACTGCTTTTTCAGCTTCATTCGCTGCAATTGTTGACCAGCAAGCAGGCTGAATTTCAAGAATATACAGAGATTGTCCTGGTATCAGTAATGAGCCTTCAGCTTTACGATTTATAATTTGAGCATGGTAATCGCTTATATTAGTTATAATTTGAGAAGTTAAAATAACAGGTTTTCTAACTTCTTTATCAGTCAGTTTATATGTTTCAAGAATTTTTCTACCTGATGTCAGAACTTCGTCCTGAGAAAAAGAATGAAATTCTACTATTCCGTATTCTCTTTCTTCAAGAAGAACTGCGGGTCTTACTGAAGTGGTTTTCACTGCTATATCTAAAACGCGATTAATCTCTATGCCAGGCTGAATTTCTATCCACATTGAAGCCATTCCGCTTGCAGGAATATCTCCGTCAGCTTGAGCTGCGGTTAAAGCGGCAAACTGGGGCTGCATTTTATCAATATAAATATAACTTATAAGTTCCATAAAAATACTAAAAAATATTTAAAACTATTTTTTTACATTCATATATTATCTGAATATTCATTTTATTTGATTAAAAAAAAAAATCAATTTATATTTGACTTTTATTATTTGTAAATATATTATTTTTATCTAATAATCATAGTTTTTACAATTTTTCATGTAAATTTTATTAATTTTCGGAGATGTTAATATAATGAATAAAAAAATTATAATTTTATCCGTAGTTTTACTGGTTATAATTGGCGGTGCAGGTTTCTTGTATATGGATTCTCTCATATCTTTATTCACCGGAGATAATAATAAAGAAGCTAATTTAACTCCTCAACAACCTGCGAAAGCTCCTGCCGAACAAATGCAGCCTGTTGGAGTATTTGAAAAATCTTTTGAAAAAATTTATAATCCATTAATGAAAAGTTTTGGGCTTGAAGGTATAAACTCTGTTGATTCCATCAAATTTTTATTTAAATTTAATATAGAATTTAATGAAGAATTTATTAAACAAATGCCTAAACCCTTACAAAAAATCAAAAATGCAGATTTTTCTTTTGGTTTAACTGCAGATAAATCCAATAATAATTATGCATTAACAGTTGAATCTGCTATAACTAAAAAAGTTAATATTGCTTTTTTAAATAATACCGGCGTTTTTTGCGTTCCTGATTTAAAAGAAATATATACCTTGTCGGTTGAAGATATTTCTAAAATGCTGCCATTTCCAATCCCTTCGTTAAACCTTGAAAATAAAACCACCTCTTCTGAGGCTGACAGCGCAGAAAAAAAATCAGATGAAACTGAAGATGATGAAACTGAAGATGCAAAAAAAGAAAACGAATCAAAACCGGAATCACAGCCTAAATCAGATCAGCCTGTATCTGACGACGAGGCTTCAAAAAAAACTGATAAATCCAAAAAATTACTTGACGACATAAAAAATAATTACGACATTTCACGTGAAAAAGGCGACAATAAAAGCGTTAAAATTATTCTAAAACCTAAAAAAATAATTGAATTTGCACCCGAATCATTGATTTTGTTTGTAAATAAAAAAAGTTTCGCCATAGAAAAAATCGAAGCTGCTTCAAAAGATGTTATTACTAAAGAACCAAAAAACTCAATTGCTGTCTTGGAATACGACGCTTCAGGTAATATCACTAAATTATCGGTTTCAGAAACTCAAAAAAGCGGTGAACCCAAAAAAAGTTCATTGTCTTTAGCTTACAAAGACGGTCTGGTCGAATCTTTACAAATAGAAGCTGAAAACGTCAGTGAACAATTAAATCTAACTTATAATGAAGAAAAAAAATTGGAGAGTATTAATTTTGAAAAAGACATTCAGGGCATAGGGAAATTATCCCTGAATATCACTGACATTTTGATAAATTCCGAATTGGAAGAAAATGATTTTGTTATTGAAGGAACTGAAAAATTCAAAAAGAAATCAAGTGAAGATTTCAATAAGGAAATAAATTCAGGAAAATTAGCCAAACGGATATGGAAACTGGATGAAAAAGCTCTGAAACAAGCAGGAAACATTATAATGTCTAATTTAATGACTGCATTTATGAGTTCCGCAAAATTAACAGTTGCCGACGCTTCTGCTGTCCAGGAAAATAAAAAAGAAACAAAAACAGATGTTAAGAATAATAAGTCTGATGATGACGAGGATCTGGACGAAGATGAAGAAAAACCTGTTTCAAAAACCAAACCTGATTTAGAAGACAAAAAAAAAGCAGTACAAAATAAAAAGGCAGAACCCAAAAAAACAGCTAAAAATATCAAAGATGATAGCGAAGATGAAGATTCTGAAGACGGCGAAGTCGAAGAAAAACCTGTAAAAAAAGAGTCTATTAAACCTGCTAAAAAAAACAAGTCCTCAAAACCTGAAAAAAAATCAAAATTTAGTAAAAATAAAGATAATCAGGACGAAGAATCAGAAGAACAAACTTCAGTTGCCGAAGAAAAAAAAGAAAAACCTGTTAGCCATCCTAAACGCGAACCTGTTGCTGATGAACCTGATGTTTCAGGACGAGAATATAGCGCGCAATATCTTGAAATTGTAAAATTATATAATTCGGGAAAAACCGATAAGATACAATTACTTCCAAGAATCGAAGAAATTTTAAAAGCAGAACCGACTAACGCAGAAGCACTGTATCTTGCTGCCATTATTAATTTTCAAAACATAAAAAATAATGATGAAGCGCTCAGATACTTTGATTTAGTATTAAAACACGCAAATTTAAATAATAAAATTGACCGTCAAATTTATTATTGGTCACGAATGCTGAAAAAACAAATAATAAAATAATAACAATGACGCAAAGTTTTGTCGAAAAGAGAAAACACAAAAGATATGATTTGCATGTTAAATTATATCTCAAGTCTGTTAATTGTTCATTTAATGATTTTTGGGCAGAAACAATAAATTTAAGCGAAAGCGGCGCTTTTATAAAAACTCCTGAAGATATAGAATTATTTGAAAGGTTTCAAGGTATTTTAGAAATTCCGGAAGACATTAAATATCCTGAAACATTTAATAAAATCAACTTTGAAGGAATTTTTATAAGAAAAGAAATACGTCTTGCCCAGCAAATCAAGGAATATTATGCCGGGATTTATTTTGAACATATTCAAAAAGAAAAGATTTTAGAGATAAAAAAGTTCATAAATAAATTTGGAGAAAAAAATTTATTTTATAAAATCCGGGATTTTTTTATTAAGTCTGTATAATAACAAATATGAGATATTGTATATTATTGAGATATAATTCATTATATTCTGAAGTTATGGATAATTTTTTGTCAGAAACTAAAATTTCAGATTATATATTTACTAACAATATAGATTTTGTTAATTACGACGAAAGAATAAATAAAATCCGCCCGCAAAAAAGTATCGGTCTGATAATAACGTTAAATGATAATGAATTAATAAAATTCGAAAAATTATTTAACGAATTAATATCTGCCAACAATGATTTAAAAAACAAAATAAAATATTTTGTATCTCCAATTTATAAAGAAGGGTAAATATTGACTTTCAAACAGTTTTTCATCAGTATTTTTTTTATAAAATCTATAGTTCATCTTTGTTTAAACGCAATAAACATAAATTATCTAAAAAAAAAATCCGGAATCATTCCTCCTGAAATTGAAGGTTCGGTAAATCAAGAAATCTCAACAAAATCAACGGAATACAATCTTGAAAAAATGAAATTCAATTTTTTAACAGATTTAATTGATATAACTCTAACATCATTTTTTTTATTTACGCCATTGTTCGGGTATTATACAGATTATATTGATCTTATTAAAACTAATCACATTGTAAAAGGATTAATTTTTTTCAACATTCTGACAATAGTTAACTTTATCTTTAATTTACCATTCTCTTATTACTCAAATTTTTTTATAGAATCAAAATACGGGTTTAATAAATATAATATAAAAACATGGATGATAGATAATATTAAGTCAATTATTATGCAATCTTTAATTATATCAGTTTTATTAATATTGATTTTATACATGGCAGGAGAATCAGTCAATGTATTTAAATGGTCCTGGGTATTTACAGGATGGGCTGTCATATCTTTTGTATTAATATTATTCACTTTTTTGGTTCCTGTGATAATTCTTCCTTTCTTTTATAAATTAAAACCTCTGAAATCCATTCAACTTACAGAAAAAATCGATGAACTGCTTTTAAAATTAAATTTTAAAATTAAAGGTATATACTCGGTTGACGCAAGCATAAGATCAACTCATGCAAATGCAGGTTTTGCAGGATTCGGAAAAAGTAAAAAAATAATTATTTTTGACACAATATTGGATGGCAAGTATTCAGACGAAGAAATTATGGCGGTTTTAGCTCATGAAATAGGCCATGCAAAAAAAAAACACATACAGATACAAATGATTTTATCAATAATAACATTATTTTTTTTCATAACTTTCATATTATACCTTTTATCTTATGATTCAGCATACAGTTCAATGGGAATTAAAAAAAATTTTTATGCCGGAATTTTATTTGCCGGTTTTTTTTTCGAATCTGTTTTTTATTTTATCCAACCGCTTGCAAATTTAATTTCTCAAAAATTTGAATATGACGCAGACAGCTATTCAAAAAAATCTTTAGGAACTTCTTTCCCTTTGATTTCATCGTTCAAAAAATTTGTTGTGAATGATTATGCCAATATAAATCCTCATCCATTATATGAAAAATTTTATTATAGCCACCCGTCT
>JAGOBX010000486.1 GCA_017999075.1 Candidatus Babelota bacterium
TTGTCTCCTATCTCAAATATATATTATTTATTTCAATATTTAAAATAAACTTATAAATAAAAAAACTCTATAAATTAATATCAATCTTTCAGTAACGAATATTTAAATTCAGCTTCACAAACTAATTTTCCTTCAACATAAGCTTTACCTTTAACTACTCCACGCCTTGTGCCTGTTTTTAATGTGTCTACTTCCATTATCAGTTGATCTCCCGGAACTACCGGATAACGCCATTTAACATTATCCAATCCCATAAAATAAGGCAGCTTGCCAAGGTTAGATGATTTTCTTAAAAGCATTACTCCGCCAAGTTGTGCCATAGCTTCAATAATCAATACACCTGGCATTACAGGAGAACCTGGCCAGTGCCCTACAAAAAATTGCTCGTTTATTGTTACATTTTTCAATCCTACTATTCTTTTTTCTCCGTCAACTCCTATAATTCTGTCAACAAGTAAAATCGGATATCTGTGAGGTATTATTTCCATAATCCTTTTTATGTCTAACATATCATCGTTTTCATTAATATTAAGAAAACTTTTCATTCCTGAATAAGTCTTATTGTATAGCTGGTAAACCTTATTCACAATATTTACATTTGTCTCATGACCGGTTCTGATTGCAATTATATGAGCGCATAATCTTACTCCAAGAAGACTGAAATCTCCAAGCAAATCAAGCATTTTATGCCTCACAAATTCATCTGGATATCTTAATCCGTCCTCATTTAATATTTTATTTTCACCTATTACTATTGCATTATCTAAACTGCCGCCTTTTATCAATCCTTTCGATCTCAAATATTCAACCTCACGTTCAAATCCGAATGTTCTTGCATTTGATAATTCTTCAATAAATGTTGTTTCATTTATCGGCAAGGTTAAATACTGCGCCCCTAGCATTTTATGTTTAAAATCTATTGTGCATGAAATTTTTAACGAAACCGATGGCAAAAGTATAAGTAATGTTTCGTCTTTTGTTATAGAAATAGGTTCTTTAATCCTGAATACATTCCTTGGTTTAAACTGATTTTTTTTACCTGCCTTTTTGAGTTCTTCCACTATAAGTCTGCTGCTTCCGTCAAGTATCGGAACTTCAGGCCCGTCAATTTCTATCATAACATTATCTATTTCTAATCCGGTTAAAGCTGAAAGCAAATGTTCTACCGTATGAATCCTAACGTCGTCTTTCCCTAAAATGACTTCACGCTCAACATCTACTACATTAGTTACTATAGCTTCTACGCAAGGCTGTTCTGCTAAATCAGTTCTTATGAATTTTCTTCCATAATCCGGAGGCGCGGGTTTTAATGTGACTTTGGCTGTTTTTCCTGTGTGTAAACCAATTCCTTCCAGTTTCACTTCATTTTCAAGCGTATATTGTTCCATATAATAAATATCTCCAAATTTTATTTTTGCCCTTCAAGTTTTTCAAGGCGGCGCTGCAGTCTTAACAACGCCTGCTGCATAGATTGGATTAATTTTATTGTTTCAGGCATACGCGAATAAGCAGCTATAAGCTTTTTTTCTTCAGTGTGGGGCTTTGCCGGAAAACCGGATACAATGCTGTTAGGTTTTATGCTTTTAGTAACTCCTGACATTCCTACCACTACAGAATTATCTCCGATTGTAATATGATCCCTAACTCCGCAATGACCTGCTATAACACAATTTTTCCCTATTACTGAACTTCCTGCTATTCCTGAATGCGCTATTATCAAAGAATTATCACCAACCTGAACATTATGAGCTATGTGAACCTGATTATCTATCTTTACACCGTTTCCTATAAATGTGGAATTTGTAGTAGCTCGGTCTATTGAAGTATGAGCTCCTATTTCTACATTGTTTCCTATTTCTACATTACCGGTCTGAGGAACTTTATAATGTCCTTTTGCAGTCAGCGCATATCCGAATCCGTCAGAACCTATTACAACATTCCCGTGTATTATTACATTATTCCCTATTTTACAATTATAATATACAGTAACATTAGGATATATTTTTACATTATCTCCTATTTCTGTATTTTCTCCTATATATACATTAGGATATATAACGGCATTTTCTCCTATCTTTACATTTTTTTCAATAACTGCATTAGCTCCGATATACGCATTTTTTCCAATATTCGCAGTTTCATCTATTACCGCCGCTTTATGTATTCCAATTGGCTTTACAGGTTCAGTCTTAAATAATTCCAAAATTTGCGCAAATGCAAATTTCGGATTTTTCACTTTTATAAAAGGTTTTCCACATGATTCTGTTTTCATTCCGCATATTATTCCAGCGCATTGTGATTCTTCTGCTTCTTTTAAATGACGGTCGTTATCTGCATATGTCAACTCTCCTGGTTTAACTGCATCTATACCTTTTATTCCGGAAATTTCTATGTTCCCGTCACCAGTAAGCTGTCCTTCAATCCTTATAGCTATTTCAGATAACCTGTATTTCATATATCTCCATTATCCTAATTAAAAACAAATCGGAAAACTAATGTTATGTAACGAAAATAACTTGACAACCATAAATTGCAACATTATTGTATTTTAGTCCAAAATTAAAAATAAAAGCGTCAACTTTATTATGATACATAAAACTATTTAAAAAATCAATCTGTTACAGTTTATTTGCTTGTTTTTTTATTTAAACTATTAATTAATTCTGTTTTTGAACGTTCTGTCAAATCCAATGACGGTTCAATATAAATTATGTTTGCTTTATTTATTTCATAAATTATCTGGAACCCTTCACGTTTAGCTATTCCCTGTATTGCAGTCATTACTTCTTCCAGTATCTTTCTTTTTAAATCTTCAGGCAGCGTCTCAGATTCACGTTTCTGAACTTCCCGCTGCATAGCTTCTACCATTTTTTTATATTCATCATATTTTTTTTCAAAATTCATTTTTTTAGCTTTTATAACATCATCGCTCGCAAGCGGATTGTTTTCAAGCTCAGCATTAAGTTTTTCAAGTTCTTTCTGTTTTTCTTGAATTTTGTCGCGCTGAGGTTTTACTATTTTCTCAATTTCTTTCAGTTTTTCCTTATATACAGGATGTTCGTCTGCCACTTCCTGGGAATCTACATATCCGTATTTAATATCTGCACTGTAACCTGCTGAACTTACAAATGCTGCAAGTA
>JAGOBX010000487.1 GCA_017999075.1 Candidatus Babelota bacterium
AGACAGTGGTAATATGAGTCGTTAAAAATAAGCATAACTGGTTTTTCATTCGGGTTATCAACTTCAAGAGATGTTTCGTCAAAACTCCATTTTATGTTTTTGATTACTGTGTTTATTGATTTTTCTGAAAAATCTGTTATTCCGCAGTTTTTTTCAATTACAACGCAATTCTGATAATCAAAATCATTTTTTATTATTAAATCAAGAATTTGCGATTTATCTTTTACAATAATTTTGTTTGCAATATAAAATTGAGGTAATACGTTTTCAACGCGCTGTATAAAAGTTTGTTTTCCTAATTTCTTAATTGTTTCAAGTACTGGAATTTCAATATCAGTGATTACATATTTAACCCCTGCTATTTTTAATAATTGAAAATTATTTTTTAATAGCATGCTTCTGTATTCTGCAAGCCGCCTGCTAATCATAGTATCGTATCCCCAGAACCCGAAAATTCTATATAATGAAGCCAGGTCCTCAGGAATGAAATTCATTAAATTATAGTAATCCGAAAAGTCATTGTTCAATCCTGAACTTTTTTTTAAATCATAATACATCATACCCCGGTTCCATGAATAAACTCTATAAAAACCGGTATCGTATTCCTTTAAGTATTTAACAGTTTCAGGAACTGTTTCAAAAAATTTTTTATCTATTGCCGGAACATTTCTTTGAAAAAATACGAACAGTTCAGAAATCAATAATAATATAATCAGGTATTTTTTTATTTGTAAATCGAAGTTGTGAAATAATAATATGAATACAGAAAAATATATTAGAAACATTATAATTCCGGTAGATTTATATCCTTCGATCAATCTGGAAACTTTGCCGGTAAAATATTCTATATCAACTCGTTTGGGATTAACCGATATTTTTGAAAGCCATCCTGAATTTTCCGGCAATCGGTTTTTTTTTTGAAATTCTCCTGCAATTATTTTATTAAAAGATGTTTTTAATCTGGTTCCTGTTGTAAACATAATTATTGAAAAACCAAAAAAGAAAACGGTAAACAATAATGTTAAAAATTTAAAACGTTTTGATTTAACAAAGTTGTTTAATAAAATAAAATTGAATCCATACGAAGCGAGAATGCACATGAACAATTCGAAAAAAAGTAAAAATCTTGCCGGAGCTCTGAATAGTTTAAATCCCGGAATATAATATAAGATTTTAAATATAGGAGTATTTCCTCCCAATCCGAACAATAAGACAATAAACGATAAAACCGTAAATAGTTTAATATTATTTTCAGTTTTCCATAAATATCTTACAGCAATAATTGACAACCATAAAGATATAATTCCATAGTATATTGTGAATTCATCGTATCCTTCTTTACCTATGTACGAGTTTTCACAGGGATTTCCTGCAAAATCAGGGTAAACAAGATTTAGTATATTATAAACGGGCATTGATCTCATAACCATAAAATTATAACGGTCGCCCTGTGTTCTTTCAATAGTTTTAGAAAATTCATATGTCGGAAGGATTTGAATTGCGCTTAACCCTATTCCTATGAAAGTAAAAATAAAAATGAATATAAATATTTTTTTAAGTTCATCAATTTTTTTTTTGTTTTCAAAAATAAAAGATGCAGTTGAAAAAAGCAGAATAAAAACTATAGTATTAAAAGATGGTTGAGGATGTCCGATCAATAATTGAATAAACAGAATTATTCCTGCAGCCAGGGCAAACATCGGGTTGCCGGATTTTTTGTATTTAAAAAAAAATAAAAGAATTAGCGGAATCCAGGATCTCGCTGAAATTATTCCTATGTTAAAATGATGCGCAGTCATAAATCCGCTGAATCCAAAAGATATGGCTCCGAATAATGAAACGGTTCTATTTAATTTTAATTCCCTTATGAGAAAATAGGTGAAAAGCGTCATTATGAAAAAATGAAAAATAATTGAAGCTGAATACATATCTGCAGGGTTGAATAAAAACCGGAAAATTAAATAAATCGGATAAAATATTCCTGCCTGGTTTGCCGCAAAAATGGGAAACCCGCAGAATAAATAAGGATTCCAAGCAGGGAATACCCCTTTTTTTATAAGATGGGTAGAAAATTCCATATAAGGATAAAGCATTAGAGACATATCGTAATAAAAAATTTTAAAGCCTAAAAATACAGGTTTATAAAAAAATACAAGCACTGCCGCAGCAATAAAAAAAATGCTTTTATATTTCATAATTTCAATAAACTAATATTTTAAAAATATTTTTCGTCGAATTTCCGCTGATGTATTTCGGAATTCAATTTTGTTAGTTCTTCGTTTTTTCTGCAAAAATCAATTATTTCGTTTGTTGAGGGTTCTCTGTTTAAATGATTATATAGTT
The DNA here is from genome assembly GCA_017999075.1 of Candidatus Babelota bacterium. Classification (GTDB taxonomy): domain Bacteria; phylum JAGOBX01; class JAGOBX01; order JAGOBX01; family JAGOBX01; genus JAGOBX01. The sequence goes on from JAGOBX010000487.1 coordinate 2,344, forward strand.
CTGTATAAATTTTACTGACCACTATATAATCTTCTTTAGTATCTACAGTTAACCTTACATCATTCCATTGATAATTTATGTTAAAATGCCTGATTTTGTAAATTTTTTCATTTTTATAAAAGTAAGGTGTTACGTGTTCTTTATAATACCATTCAAGATTTTCATTATAGAATTCCAATAATTTTTTAGAAACATAAATTTCCGCTCCCAAACCTAAAGGTAATCCTTTAATGCTTGAGTAATCAAGATTATTATCAATAGTAAAATCAATAAAATTGTCCAAATAATCAAAAGCAATTAGCGGATTATCACCTGTGATACGCAAACTTAAATCTGAAAAATATTTTTTTTCAGCTTCTATAAATCTTGATAAAACATTTTCAGCATCTCCCCGAATTACTTTGATTCCTGAATTTTCAGCATATTCAGCTAAAATGTCGTCTTCTTTATTAACAGAAGTTGCCAATACTATCAGATTTATTTTTTTTGCAAGTTTTAATCGGGAAAATATTACTGTTATCAAAGGTTTTCCATTAAAATCAATTATAGATTTATTTTTTAAGCGGGTTGAACCCATTCTTGCCTGAACAATTGCTTTTATAAAATACATATTATAAATATACTTCCTTAAAAATTCAAATCAAAATATATAACAGTAAAACAAATTAAAAGAAAAAATATCAATATTTGAAAAATTAAATTTACAATATAATATAAGGCAAAAAAAACAAATAAATATTTAGATTGAAAATTAAATTTAAAAAAATCTTGCAAAATTTGAAAAAAATAAA
>JAGOBX010000036.1 GCA_017999075.1 Candidatus Babelota bacterium
TACAATAATTTTTGAGTTCATTTGGTTAACCTCCTAAATATTTTGACTGGTTGTAACAGTCGCTATATATTTTGCGAGGTTAACCTTTTTTAGTCAACTTTTTTCATTTTCTATAATATAGCAAGCTCTGCGGTTAAAAAAATATTTAATTTATTTTGCAACCTTTCCATAAAAAAACTGTATAACAATTACAAAGTCAATTTGAGGAGGTTTTATTATGAGCGGTAAAAATAATGACGAGAACAAAAAAAAAGAACTTGACGGTCTGCTTTTTTTGAGCGGCGCAGTATCAGCGGAAGGTATTTGCAGAGATATTATTCGATTGAATGTCGAGAACGAAGCGCCTGTGATACAATTGATTATCAATTCGCAGGGCGGTTATTGTTCGGAAGGTTTTGCAATTATCGATATTATGGAATGGTCGAAAATTCCTGTATATACTACTGGTATCGGTATGATTGCGTCAATGGGTTTATTGATTTTTATGGCCGGCGAAAAAGGTCACAGGGTAATAACTCCGCGCACTTCTATTTTATCGCATAGATATTTTGGCGGCGCGATAGGTAATCATTCAAGTTTGATAGCCGCGCGTAAAGAACAGGATTTAATGCATCAAAGGATAATCAATCATTATTTTCAGCATTCAAAAATAACATCTGAAGATGAATTGAATAATACGCTGCTGCGCGATGTTGATACTTGGTTGACGCCCGACGAATGTCTTAAATACGGGATTGCTGATAAAATACAGCAGGATATGAAGCGTTAGAAAATAATAGCCGATTGACGGATAGGCGGATAGGCGGATAAGCGGATAAGCGGATTGGCGGATAGGCCGATAAGCGGATTGACTAATTTTTAATTATTAAAGTTTTGAATGTTTAGTTTTGAGTTTTGAGTGTTGGAAAATTAGTTTATAAAGTTTATAAGGTTCGTAAAGTTTGGAGTTAATAAAATTATTGATTGACAACTGATGACTGGCAACTGATGACTGACAACTGATGACTGACTTCGTACTTCGCGCATCGCGCAATAAATTAAATTTTTGGAGGTTATACATTATGGCAAACAACGATAAACAAAAAGAAAATAATAGCGGGATTATACCAGCCGCGCTGCTTGATTTAATGTCTGAACTTGTGAACAAATATATTGAACGGTGTGAGTTGTGGCAGGGTCAGCCGCAGAAAATCGAGCAGTTGACTAATTTAAACGAAAGTATAAAAAACATTGAATCGCAGATATTCGCGTTTGATTATCAACCGCTGAATTATACATTAAATCAGCTTAAATTTTCTGAGGTTGAAAGACGCCTGTTTATTCTGATATTTGTTTTAAAAACAGAAAATTCGCTGATGAAAAAAGCGAATGAAAAAGTTGAAAAAATCATTAAATCAAGCAGAAATAATTTGACGGCAAATACACTATTATCAATATTATTTGAATCTTATTCTGACAGGATAATCAACCGCAAACTTTTTTCAACTGAATCATCAATAATAAAAAATAATATTATTACTATGGAATCTAATGCTTATGAAAATATGCCGAACTGGGAAATTGAAATGAATACGCGATTTATGAATTATATACTCGGCGATAATAATCTTTATGCGACAACTGATTTTTTGAGTATTGAAGAAAGCCGCGTTTCATTCGATTCCGTGATAATTGAAGACGCGATAAAAAAAGATATTATTGATGCGCTCGATAACTACGACGAATATCAAAAACGAATCAGCGTTTTGAAAGAAAACGGAGTTTTTGAATACGGGATCGGTTATACATTTATGTTTTACGGTCAATCAGGCGTAGGCAAGACAATGCTCGCGCACGCAATAGCAAAATATCTAAACAAAAAAATTATTACTTACAAATCTAATAAAAATTCTGATAATGTTCCATTCAGAAGACACAGAAATATCGAAGAACAGTTGCCGCGTCTATTTCTTGAAGTTGCGTTGCATAACGGTATATTGTTTTTTGACGAATGTTCAGAATTATTCAAGAAAGAAACGCAGGAAAGCAGAGAGCTGCTGATACAACTTGAAAAAAGTAATGTGATTGTTATTTTCGCGACTAACAATTTAGTTGATTTATCGCCGGCCCTTGAACGCCGGATACTTTTCAAATACAAAATCAAAGCGCCTGATTTGAATAACCGCATTAAACTATGGAATCATTTCCTTACAAAAAGCGGGATTACCGGCGTTAAAAAAGAACTTATCGAAAAAATCAGCGCGCGCTATAATATGCCCGGCGGATTTATCAAGAATGCCGCGCTAAAATATATCAACTCAAAAATCAGCGGCGTCATTAATGGTGCTGAACTTGAAAAAATAACGGAAATATATTACAATCGTTATATTGAGAGTTCGTTTGTATTGAAGCAATCCGATCCCTCGGCATTTGATGAAAAACATTTTGAATCAATAAATGCTGAAATTAAAAACTCGCTTGATAAAATTGTAGAAGCCGCGCGAATGCTTTATTCTATTGAAAACATAAATAACTGCAATATGCCGAGTATTAATGTAGTTATCGCAACAGCGGGCGAACATAGCGCGAATAGATTATCTGAATATATCATTAATAAATTGCAGCGGTCATTTATTAAATTCGGGTTAAACTATAAATCCGACGAAGAATTTGAATCTGATTATAAGAAAAAATTCATCATCAGTTATTTGCAGGCGGACGCGCTCGAAGATATCCGCGATACGCGGCCTGTTATAGTTTTTGATCAGCTCAAAAAAAATAATGATAAATATAATGTCCGCGAAGAATATGCGGAATGTCTTAAAAAAATGACGCAGAATGTCGGGATATTGCGGATAATGCTGATATCGCATAAAACAGATAAGGATTTATTTGATGATTTTAATCCTGATTTTTTTGTCAGATTCCGCGATGATATTAAGCCCGCTGATACAATCGATAAACTGCTTAAACATAATAATATTCAGATTGATTCAGCGCTTAAAACTCAGATTATCGATGATTGCAATAATCCGAAACAGATGCTTAAATTCAAAAAAATTGTTCAACTCTATAAACTGCAGAATCATCAGAAAGAACCGCGTAAATTCAACGATTATATTGATATGATGTTTTTCAAAGAATTAGCTTTTGACGCGCCGCTGTTCGGCTGATAATTTTCCGCCGGACTACAATTTGATTTTGATTGTCGTCCGGCATTATTTATTTTTCGAATTAAATATAGGATTTGATAGAATTTCTTAACACGGATGTAAACAGATTAAACGGATTTAACGGGTTGTATATTGTAGTCGCGAATTTTAATTCGCATCTTATAACGCCGATATAAAATCGGCGATTACAAAAATACGCTTTATTATGAGAAGTGTCGATATTTTCAATTATAAGAATAATTTCTACTTTCCGTTTCTGCGTCAAATAACTGAAAATATATATTTTAAGGTAATGCTTAAGTGAACGCTGGCACTTGCCATAATAAATGTAGAAAACCCTTTAGGGTTGCTTTAAAAAATAGCAATGCTAAAGCATTTTTTACATTTTATTTACTTATTCGAAAGTCCCAATTTCAAATAACCGCAGGCGCGACCTGTGGCAAAAATAACTTAAGTGACAACCCTGAACAATGTTGAATTTTATATTAATTTGAAATCCTATACTTATCAAAATCGTTTTTTGAATTTATTTATTGACTGGTGATTTCATCAACGGCTATGTAAAATTTGACGATTTCAGCGTCGTAAATTTTTAAGAAAATCAATATTTCATTTAAAAAAACATCACATATTTTGCAACTGTTTTAGATAATTTGCGTATAATTATTAAAGATTGGAGGTGATAAAAGATGTTTGAGATAGACGCTTATGATTTATTCGAAATTTTAAAAAAAACTGACAAACACAAGTTTTATCAATTTGAAGGAGATATTTATAAAATTATAAATGAAATCAAAAAAATTTCAATTGACAAATATATTACATATAATTGCGTATTGAAAGTTTACATTTCCGAATCATTAAAATTGGCGGAGACTGAAAAAATCGCCGGAGAAATTAATCAATACATTTTAATTAATGAATTAATATTTAACGCTGAACATACTAAAAATTTATCCGATAATAATATAAAATTGGAATTGTATTTATTTTACTGATTGATTTTTTTATTTGGTTAATTTGGTTAATCTATGTTGTAATAAAACAAGGATTGACCGTATTAACTATAAAAATATTTTTGACACTAATTGCGCTAATTTTCACAAATTTATAATTTAAAATTATGTTTTTAGTTTGATTTATATTGAAGTTTAAAATATATTTTTAAACAAATAATTTTTATAGAGGAAAAATATGAAACAACAACATTGTCCGCACGATAGTTGGGCAAACTATTACGATTTTGTTTATGAAACAACATATGGAGTTTTTTACAAAAATATTACTGAGCAATCTTTGAATATTATTGAAAATGTTCTGCCGACGGGCAAAATCCTTGATATGGGCGCCGGGACAGGGCGAATGTCAATACCATTATCCAAGAAAGGATACAATATTACAGCAATTGAACGCAGCGCCAATATGTATAAAATACTAAAACAAAAATCTAAACAAAATAATATTGATATCAATATATTAAATTTGCCTATTCTTGATTACAACGGTTCTGAAAATAATATGGTGTTATGTCTTTTTACTGTATTAAATTATATTTTAGACGAAGATGAATTAGAAAAAACTATTTCTATAATAAAAAATTCATTAGTAAATAATGGGTATATTTTTTTTGATATAGCAGAAAAAGTATTTTTTAATATACGACAATTAATAAATATTAATCGTGATTATTTACAAAGAAAGGTAATTGTAAACCCGACGGATGTTAAAGATATTTATTCTTATACAGAAGAATGCGGCGGTATTTTCAATGGTCAGTCATTTAAATATACTGATGAATTTAAAATCAGATATTGGGAACCTGTCACAGTAATAAACAAATTTATTGATGCGGGCTTTGAAATATTTAGCGATTATTCCGAGCAATTTAAAAATACTGGCTCCGCATATTTTGTATTGAAGAAAAAATAAAAATTATTAAAATTATAGGAGTGTCAAAATGCATGGAAAAATTCTTAATTTTTATGAAAGTGTAGTATCTTGTGACAGTAATAACAATATTTGCCCAAGAACTGAAAAGAATGATTCGACACCGCCACGCGGTTTTTATAGTCGTGGAGTTCCGAGCAAAATAGATATTATGGTAATCGGTAAAAATCCAGGGCATTTGCTTTGTGACGAAAATGGAAATGAGGCACAACTATATGAAAATCACACACCAAGAGAAAAAGCGGAAATTATATTTTATAGCAATAATAATAATATTAATATTAATGTTGAATTTAACGACCCATTATCTCAAAAATTTCATATAAATTTATTTAGATATTTAGCTTATTTTTTAGATATTACAGATAAATTAAAAACTTATTCTGATTTTAAAAATTCAGAAAATCGGCATCAAATTTCTGAAAACACATTAGAAAAATGTCTTATAACAAATTTAGTTAAATGTCAGACAATAACGGAAAAAGAAAAACTTAAAGCCCCTACAAAGCAAAATTGTTTAAATAAATTTTTATGTGATGAAATTAGATTTTGGCAACCAAAAGTAATTCTTTGTTTAGGTTCTGAAACAGATCCATTTATCAAAAATAAAATCAAAAAAATTAATGATTTAGAAAAATATTCAAATAAATTTGTTCAAGTTAGACATCCTTCATATTTTTATGCAAGAAATAAAGAACAACAAGAATTATGTAAAATTAAAAGTCAAATAACTGAAATTCTAAGTTAATAATTTTTTTATATTAATTTTTTTAAAGTAATTTATAAATGATATTTAAGAATAATCGACAACCGCGAATGCGGTTGAATTTCAAATAACCGCAGGCGCAACCTGTGGCAAAAATAACTTAATGTGACAACCCTGAACAGGGTTGAATTTATATTAATTTGAAATTCGACCCTTATAAATTTTCAAACGCCATAAATGTTTAATGTTTTATAAAATCCACATTACTGCACAAAAAATTAAAAAACATCCGATATTTTGCAACTGTTTTAAAGAATTTGCGTATCATTATTAAACCAAGAAAATTATATTACGAGGTGCTTATAAATGAACGAAAATGTTTCTGATAAAAATGAAGAACACGAGTATCTGCGCATCAATACATTATTACCGGATATAATCAAAAAAATTGAAAATAGGTATGTCGAACAAAATCCTATTAATGGCGTGCCTACGGGATTTAGAGCATTAGATGATATGACATCGGGTTTTCAAAATTCCGATTTGATAATAATTGCCTCGCGTCCGTCTATGGGTAAAACAAGTTTAGCGCTCAATATTGCATATTATGCAGCGCGCGTAGAAAACATTCCGGTTATGATTTTTAGTTTAGAATTAAATTCTAAAAATCTTATTTTCCGGCTTATTTCAAATGCTGCAATAATTGAGCTTAAAAAAATTATGAACGGTTTATTAAACAATAGTCAATGGGAACGCTTGATTGAGGCAAGCGAAATATTATATCAGTGTCCCGTCTATATTGATAACAGCGATAATATCGATATTATTTCAATTATTGATAAAATAAAAAAATTAAAACAGGAAAAGAATATAGGGTTAGTTATTATTGATTATTTGCAATTAATAAAAGTGGATAATATTGAAGCCGAAAATAATGACCAAGTATTAGCTAAAATTTGCCGCGCGTTGAAAAACACTGCTGAAATAACTGAAATACCGATTATTGTATTATCGCAGTTAAAAAGACCGCCGGAATCAAGAATTAAACAACCGCCGCTCATTGTTGATTTAGATGAATCGGGTATTATCGAAGAAATAGCGGATGTGATATTGTTGATGTTCAATGATAAAAATTATCCGATTTCAAGAGTCAAAGGAATGACCGAAATTAATATTGTCAAACACAAAAATGGACCGCGCGGAAAAATATATTTGCATTTTCTTGAAAAATTCTCGAGTTTTGAAAACTATGATAATACTGATTATTTCGATGATTACTTGGTGAATCATTAAAATTTATCGGATAATAATATAAAATTGGAATTGTATTTATTTTACTGATTGATTTTTTTATTTGGTTAATTTGGTTAATCTGTGTTGTAATAAAACAAGGATTGACCGTATTAACCAAATTATTTGGATACTTAAAAAAACCGAGTAAATATACCCGCCAAAAATCTTAATGTAAAATTACATTTCTCGAATTGTTTTTCCATTGAATATTCCATCTCGCGCAATCTTTTATTTACGGACGAATAAAAATTAATTTTAAAACTATTGTCAACAGTAACCGGAAATATAAACAACCGCAATATTTCACGCGCATCAATTTTCTGCTCCAAATATTCGGCAGCGGAATAACCGGACGGCACGCCGTTTTTATTATAACCTGCAAATATCAGCGGAATAAAAGCTTCGTTGATATTTTTGTTTTCAATCAATTCATTCCAGTGTTGACCGGGCAAAGCGAACGGAATACCTAACGCTGGTTTAACCGGATTATAAAACGAATATTCCATCGGCATCAGTTTTTCTTCGTCCTGCATTCTTTTAATAGCAGCATCAACTGATTTTAATAAATTGAAAGAAACAAGCGTTTCAGCTATTTCTTTAAAAACGCCGGCTTTATCAGTTGCTTTTAATTCATTAGTATAAAAAACATTAATCTTTTTATGTGCACATTTTATTATTGAATATTTTTTTGTCATTTGAATATTCCTCATAATTCGGAGTATTCGGTGGTTTATTTTTACCACCGAATGTTCCGAATTATACCGATTTATTGTTTCCGCGTATTTTCTTCGATTGCAATAAACACAGGCACGCAAAGAAAAATTATAAAAAACAAAAGTCCTAAAACAGCCGCTGCCGCAGTATATAATTTCTGATCGCCGGCTTCAGCTTTATTTGTCTTTTTTTCTTCAAGCATCTCAAAAAACAGGTTTCTATGAGCATTAAACATATCAGCGGCAGTAATACCTTTTTTATGCGTTTTTTCATATTCAAGCGCCTGATTAATGAATTTTACTGTTGAACTCAGAAAATCGTTTCTGTGTTCTTCAGGCACGCTTATTAAAATATCAAGAACAATATTGTAATTTTCAACGCCAATATTATAATTTTTTATTATCTCTTTTAATCTGTCTGAATATAATTTCTCGACTGATTGGCGTTCGTCAATCTGTTTGAAATCAGTTGCATTCTGTTTTTCTTCTTCAAAATAACCTTTGATAGAATCAAATGACGGCATCTGTGTTTTTTTCTCTGCTGTGAAATAACCGATTGCTGAAATAAGGATTATCACTAAACTCACAACAATAAAAAAAAGCGATACCATTTTCCCGAAAACAAACAACTTACCATAGATAAACTTAAACATAAATAGACACACTCCTTAAAAAAATTTAATTTACATATCTATATATACGCGCTTTTCAAAATTTGGTTGCAAAAAAAATTTAATTTACAATAATATAGTGCAGAGTGCAGAGAAAGATTTAAGGATTAGTGATATATAACAAAATCAAATTGACAAAATAATTTTAAACCGCATTAGCGGTTTTATGTATATAGCCGCAGGTTTTTCAAAAACCTGCGGTATAAAAACAAAAAATCAAATCAACCCCAGCGGGGTTGTATGTAAAAAACAACAACGAGTATTTTTTTTACATACCGCTACGCTGTAGCGGAAATTTAGTTGTTAGTTATTTCCAGCGGTTTTTTCAAACCGCTGGTTACAAACATTAAACACCTCCGGCGTTTGAGAGATTTTGTCAATTTATTTTCGTTACATAAAACTATTCAGCAGTATAAACGCAGAAACATTGAATTTTATTGTAAAAAACGCTTTAGCGTTGCTATAATAAAAGCAATCCTAAAGGATTTTCTACAGTTTTTGCGCTAAAAATTATACTGTTGAACAGTTACATTTTTTTAAAATTAAAATATCTTAATCTTATCCTGTATAATCCTGTTATCCTATTAAAATATGATTTTATACTTATTTAAAAAGAATATTCAGTTCAAGAAAAATTTCAACATTGTGTTGTAAAGTTTTAGATGTATAATCGCGAACAATCTGTCAAAGTAAAATTTGCTTAAATTTATTGGAACAATTTCTGACTGCACTCCCGAGCGCAGAGCGCAGATAATAATATTTATTTTTTGCAACCGTTAATTAAATTTAGAGTATAAATAAGTATATAAGTTAAAAATTTTATTAAGGAAAAGGAAATAGCAATATGAAAAACATTTCAAATTCTAATAACTTTGATATTGAAAATGCAAACGAAATAAACGACTATAAGGTAACAGTAAGAAAATTTACAATCATAAGCGGTGAATCTTTAAATGTCTTTCTCTGTTATGCGAAATGTGAAGACAATATTATTGAAAATATAAAAATTATTGAAGATTTATTTGCCGCAAAGAAAAGTTTATATTTCGAAGGACAGATTATATGTCCGGTGTGTAACGAGATACTTGATTATAAATATTATGATAGTGGTTATCTTGATGGTTGCTGCAGAACAGAAAACTGTTTAAATTGGAAGGAATAATATGAGTAATGTTTTAATTTTTTGAAGTTAAACTAAAAGGTATCTCGTATGATATTATTTAGTGTCAGCGCCACTACAAATATCAAATCATTTCTTCTACCAAACTTAAAAATCCTATTGAATCATCGCTTAGTTTCATTAATTTTGATTTGTAATCATTTTTTGGAGTTGGCGGTAAGGCATCTAATTTATCTTTTAAAAAAAACATCTCCACTGAATATAAATAATCAAGAACCCGCGCGTCAATCACGCCGCATTTTTTTAACAAATAATAGCATCTCACACGAATATCAGTGTCTGGATTCAATACCAAATATGAAATTTTTTCTATAAGTATTTCTTTTTCATCTCTATCGCCCAATATCAAATTTTTATTTACGCGATCGATTTTTAATATGTTCTCGATAAGTTTTACTTTGTCATCTCTTGTGTCTAATACATCAGTTTTATTTACTTTATCGATTGTTAAAATATATTTGTAATAAGTGAACAATAGTTGCGAATGTATCCACATACACAGATGATTACCCAAATCAATTTCCGGTTTGCTGTTTAAAAAATTTAAGAGCAGCAATGCATTTTCAAAATCATCATTATTCAGAGATTTTTTTTCAGCGATATCTGTTGATAGCAGATAATTAAATATTATTGATGTGTAAAACAGTAATTTTGAATACTCTATGCAGCCGTCCCTAAACCCGAAATATATTTTATCATATTCTTCGGATTTTTCAGAATTATTGTCTTTTACTATCAAATTTAATTTAGGATGTTTAGTTAAATAATCCTCTTTTAATTGCGCGTGATTAAAAAAAATTGATTTATGACAAAGCATCATTTTCATAAATAACTCGACAAACATTTGCGGGTTCGCGCATACTTCTTTTTTGGAAATATTATGAATATTGTTTATGATATTTTCATATTTATTTATATTATGATTATCAAATATTTTCGGAAAACATTTATAAATAAAAGCATAGTTGATACGTGGCGGCAAATATTCCTCGGGAACAGTGAACTCTTTTTCTTCTGAAAATGAATATTCGAAAAGTTTTATATGGATGAGATTTTGACAATCAGGTTTACTTAATATTTTTCTATCTGTTTTTTGTAAGAATTCGAGGAATTCAGCGCAGTTAAGTTCTTTTACATAGTGTGACGCAAATCCGGAATTTATATACGCATCAACCATTTCTTTTTCAATTAACGAAAAATAGGCAATTTTTGTTGCACAGTAATCACACATTGTTTGTTCCTTTAAATTTTTTTTTTAATTTTTTTTATATAATGCGCGCGGTATATCGTGCATACCTTCTTTTCGATTAAAATCAGAAATTTGGTTGTATCCTTTCCAGCAATCAGTACCTTCAGATACATATAAATAATTCGGTAAATTATTTTTTGCAATTTTATATAATTCTGAGATGATTTCAGGATTAGGACCTACCAAGCCGTGTTTCTGTAAAACTGTTATTTCAGGTTTTGCGTTGTTTTGCGACCATATAATATTATAGGCGTTTCTGCCGTCAAAAAATAAATACAACAGACAAATATCTTTTCCGAATATTCTTAAAAAAGATATAAAACCAAGTATATCTGCGTTTTCAATAGATTCCGAATATTTGAATTTTATATTTTTGCTTATATTAAAAATATCGGATTTATAAATAGGTTTAGTATCAAGCAATCTGCAACCGGAATATTTTTTGTTAATATGATTTATAATTTCGTTGCAGTCAATAGTTTCAAGTGCGCAGTATATATATAGCGGAATATCCGTATTTTCAGCAAACAGCAAAAGCGGATCAATATCGCGGCCTGCGCCCAAATAAAACAACGAAGGCAATTTTATAAGTTCCTCAATCTTCAATCTTTCTAATCTTTCTTCAGATTTAAAGTCCGGCATTGTTTTTAAACATTCTTCAATCTGTAATAAATTTTTTTTCTGTTTTTCTGACATAAAAATGTCCTCCTATTTATTTTTACTATTATATCATATTTTAGTTAAAAAACCAAATCTATAATTAATTGATAACTAATTACATATATTTTTAGTATTTATGCAAATTGATAAATAACCATTGCTTATCAAATTTTTATTTTTTTTTAACAGCGGATAATCCGGTATATTTAATTTCAAATCATTAGCGTAAATCAACTCTTTAATACGCGCTTTAATGTCCTGGATATTTATATAAACAATTTTTTCAGTTATGCGTTCAATACCGCCGAAATCATCATTTGATATTTTCAATTTTATATTTGATTATACTATGAAATCAAGGAATGGTTGCAAAAAATTGATTATTATGAGAGATAAATTTCAGATAAGTTGGAAGTATTATTATTCGTAATGAGTCCACATACGAATTATTTTAATGGTTTTAATATCTGGCAAAATTTCATAAACCAATCTGTGTTGAATATTTATTCGCCGCGAATAAGCGCCTGATAAATCACCCATTAATTTTTCAGAATAAGGCGGCTGTTGATAGGGATTGCTTTTAAGTATATCAAGTAAATATTGCGTTTTATTTTTTAATCCCGCTGATGATATTTTTAGCGCATCTTTTTGAGCTTGTTTGGTATAAACAATATTCCACATCTCATCTTACCATTTTAATGATTCGGAACATTCGTTAATCGGAGTTTTAAGCCCTTTCTTGATACTTTCGGTCATTCCTGTTATTGATTGCAAATATAAAGTTTCGGATATAGCCCGCCAGTCCTGCTCTGATAGTAAAACGGCATTTTGTCGGCCTGACAAAAATACGGGTTCATTTATTGTAGATACTTTTTTGATTAATCTGTTAATACTTGTTTTTGGTTTATTAACATCAACTACTATCATAATACCCCCCCTTTAATTTGTTATTTAATATACTAATATTTAATAAAAAAACAAGTTAAGTTATAGTTAATGTTTCCAATTCACGCAAAATATGAATAAGCCCTTCAGTATCGAGTTTGCAGTATTCAAGCAGATTTCGGCGTGTTTTATTTTTATCAGCTTCAGCTACTTCAGTAAAAGCAATGCGCATATATTCATTTGACGCAAACAGACCATTGGATATTTCCAAACCGGAATATGATTTGCCTGTAAGCGCCGGCAACACTGCTTTGACAGACGCGCTGCCCTTCTGCGCCGGATGATAATAATGAAAGGAATTGAACGGCGCGAACAAATCAACAAAACGCGGTAAAATACTATTAACCCAATTTTTAAATTTAGGATATGCGTGCGCATTTTCTTTTAGCCGCAACTTTTCAAAACTCATATTATACGCCATTATAGATCCTTTATTGCCGATTAATTTATATAATGATTCCATTATTTCAATGCGCGGATCGCCATCGCCAGACGCAAGATATTCAAAATGCTGCGGCGCGCTATTCAACTCATTCACAATATGCAATGAATACTGGAATGTAACCTGCACATACGGTTTGATTTTATCAAATAGCGGCACCGCAGTGCTGAATGTCTCGAAATCAAGTATATACAATGGAAATTCTAATTTATTCAGAAATTTTTTTAGGGCGGGTTTATCAATATGCGGCTGACAGGTTTGCGCTGTCTGCACTTGTATTTTATGAGTTTTATTCAATTCAACGCTGGCAGGTATATTAGCAAGTTCAAAAATGCCGTCTCTGATAAATTCATACGCTTTTTTCTTAGCGCGGCGCAACTGAAAAATACTGTAATTCTTGCCTGCATATTCATCGCACAATTTAGAATACAGCGGACAATGATATGGGAAAAAACAATGGTCGCCGCATTCGATACGCGGTGTTTTTTTCTGATTCATAATCGTGCTGAAATCCATTATCATTTTTTCAATTTCAGCCATTATTTCCGCGACTTTTTTTGTAATATCAATTTTTACGAACAGATTATTAATATCAAGTTCGCCGCAGCGTTCGTAATTTTTATTTATGTGCATTATAAAACATTTGTTGATTTTTATGCCCGCGCCTTCGCAGCAATATCTTTGGAAAGCAACATCAAAAATATGAATATCTTTTACAGCATTAGCGCTTTTGACTTCAATAATATCAAACTTACCTGATTTGACAGGCGCGAGAATATCGTTTCTGGCAAAACCATTTCCAAAGACAAATCCGGGTTCAAATAATGCTTTACACGAATTCGAAAATTTTTGTGTTTCAGCAATTCCGTTATCAAAACCGTTTTCCCAATTGATTTCTATTCCGTCAGGAAACATTTGTTTAGCATATTGTCCAACCATCAACCCTTGGTCAAATGCTGATTGTTCGTTTGAATTTTCAGCTAACTGCGCTTTGTCATTGCAGAAATACCATAATAATTTCGCGCATTGCGCGCCTTTCAAAAATGTAGTTTTTGTTAGATATTTTTTTGTTATCATAAATCAAAGCATAATACTGTTATACTGCAATTACAGATTAAAGTTTGCAGATTATCAGAAAAAATTAATTTTTTCAATTTAATATTATAATTCATTTTTGTTAAATATAATTTCATTTCAGGAAAAATGCGATATATTTTTATATTATGATTTCAGTTCCCTCTCTCAACCCTTAAACTTCCTATCCAAGCACCGTGGCATGATTTCTTTTTTGTAACCTGTATTTTAAAATCATTGCTCAAAATGCTTTTGACAGCCGCACTTTATATTCACTTTATGACTATATTTTAATATTATTCCACCACCCATTTGATTGATTTAAATTTAAAAATAAATACTGTCTGCTATCGAGCTTTTATCTAAATCATCATCTATTAATCTCTGCATATATCGCCGGCTTGAAATAACGCCTGTTTCTAATATCTCAATTATCACATACGCCAAATGTCTGTCATAACTGCCAGGCTGAATAATATGCGCTCTGCCTAATGTATTTTCCCATATTCCTGTAACAGTCGGCGAT